>CAMEZN010000071.1 GCA_945947845.1 uncultured Mucispirillum sp.
GTTTTAAAGTTTACTAGTTAAAAATAATTACAAGGGCAGAATGTTAGAAATTTTTACTTTAAGTGAAGCAGAATTATCTGCAATTAAGTTAAGTATGGTTGTTGGGTTTTGGTCAGTTACAGCAAGCCTTCCATTTGGTATATTTTTTGGCTGGCTTTTAGCCCGTTATGAATTTTTAGGTAAATCTATACTTGACGGATTTCTTCATCTGCCTCTTGTTGTGCCGCCTGTTGTAACAGGCTATATTTTATTAATACTTTTTGGCAGAAGAAATGGAGTGTTTGGCCCATGGCTTTATGATACCTTTGGGATTTCTTTTGCTTTTAACTGGAAGGGTGCAGCGCTTGCAAGTGCTGTTGTAGCATTTCCATTAATGGTCAGGGCAATAAGGCTTTCTATTGAGTCTATTGATTTAGGATTGGAGCAGGCAGCTAAAACTCTTGGTGCTGGTCAAGTAAAGATTTTTTTTACGATAACACTTCCACTTGCTTTGCCGGGCATTATTTCAGGCATAGTGCTTGCTTTTGCCCGCAGTCTTGGTGAATTTGGAGCAACTGTTACTTTTGTTGGAAATACACAAGGGGCGACACAAACACTGCCGCTTGCTCTTTCTGCTGTTTTGCAGGTGCCAGACAGTGAATTTTATGCTGCAAGACTTGCTGTAATATCTTTAATTATAGCATTTGGTTCATTAATCGTTTCTGAATATTTTGCACGAAGGTCAAAAAAATATAAACAGGCTGGCAGGGTGTAATGTTTAAGATTGATGTGGAAAAACAGCTTGGAAATTTATTAATAAAATGCAGCTTTGAAATGGATTCTCCATGTATTACTGCAATATGTGGTTTTTCTGGGGCTGGTAAAACAAGCATTATTAATATGATTGCAGGCTTAATTACACCAGATAAAGGGATAATTTCATATAACGGCAGAGAATTTTATAATTCATCAAAAAATATAAATATTCCTGCTAATAAAAGGTTTGCAGGCTATGTTTTCCAAGAATCAAGGCTGTTTCCTAATATGAAAGTGAAACAAAATCTGCTTTACGGTTCAAAACGAAAAAGTTCTGCATCTTTAAACTGTAATTTAGATGATGTGTGTTTACTGCTTGGAATATCTCATTTGCTTGACAGATACCCGCAAAATTTATCTGGTGGAGAAAAACAGCGGGTAGCAATAGGACGGGCACTTCTTTCTAACCCTGAAATACTTTTAATGGACGAACCACTTGCTTCTCTTGATGAATTAAGGCGGCACGAATTAATTTCATATATAAATCTTATACAAAAACACTATAATCTGCCAATATTATATGTTTCTCATTCTGTTGATGAAATTATGCAGCTTGCAGATATGGCTGTTTATATGGAAGATGGTAAATCAAAGTATTTTGGAAATGCGGTAGAAGTTTTAAATAAGTCAGCTGTCAAAATAAATACTAATAATAGTTACAATACTATTTTTGAAGGTGAGATAGAGCATTATAATTATGAGAACAGCACAGCATTAATTAAGTTTGGCGGCGGCTGTGTTGAATCATATTGTGAAAAGGTTGAAAATGGCAGAAAAGTCAGGTTTGCAGTTAATATTCATGATGTAGTTTTAAGTGTTACAAAACCAGAAGGGATAAGTATTCGTAATATATATAAGGGAAAAGTTATAGACATTATTAAACAGCCTAATAATTTTTACGATATTTTAGTAGATATTGGAGAAAAAATATGGGCAAGAATATCAAATGGAGCCTATAAAGAACTTGATATTAAAAATGAAGCTGTTATTTATGTTATGATTAAAAGTGCTGCCATATCTGATACTTTAAAATTAGTTCATTAAAATATTCTAATTATTTTCAAAGATAAAAATTTGTATTAACAATTTCATAAAGATATGATAATATAGGTCTATGAAAAAAATATTTATTAATGAAGTTATTAAGTATGCATTGATTATAGGCATAAGTGTTATTACATTAGTCTGGGCATCTCTTTCTCGTTCAACTATGGTTACACTGGAACGCACACTTGAAAGTTATCTTCAAAGCAGTATAAATATTATTGAATATGACAAATCCCAGCATAGTATGATGTTGAATGAATATAAATCATCAGTATTAGGTACAGCATCAAATATTGCTCTTTTAATTAAAGCAGATAACTCTTATTTAAGTAATCAGGCAAAACTTGATGAACTTCGTAGAACATTAAA
The DNA here is from genome assembly GCA_945947845.1 of uncultured Mucispirillum sp. Lineage (GTDB taxonomy): Bacteria > Chrysiogenota > Deferribacteres > Deferribacterales > Mucispirillaceae > Mucispirillum. The sequence goes on from CAMEZN010000071.1 coordinate 2,212, forward strand.
ATTAGATGAAATATTAATTACTGATATTAATATGCAGGTAATCGCAATGTCTTCTTCTGAAAAAGGTATAGAGTCAAGCTGTGTGCATATTAATGATTTTGTATCAGGTATTTATCAAAATAATTTTCAAAAATATGCAGAGCCTTCTTTTTGTGATAGATATAAAGAATTTATGCAGTATACAGGAGTTTCAAGGCTTGATAAGCCCGGAATAATCATGATTGGGCGAAAAAGCGGTAATATTAAAAATATAATAAAAGCTACTATTATGGATAATTTATCATCAATTTATTCCATATATAAAAATGGCTTTATAACAGTTATTGATAAAGACAGTCATACTATCATCAGTTATAAAGATAACAAGTTTTTAGGGATAGATATTGCAGATTTAGGTATTGATGTAGATGCTCTGCGTTCTTCAATGGAAGTATCAAAAGTTCAGGTGGAAGGTCAGCAGGCATTTGCACTGCTTAGAGATAGTGGAGATTATTCTTTTATTGCTATTGCTTATAAAAATGATGTATATTTCAGTGTTTATGTTTATGTGGTGATTATTATTGCATCTATTACTTTAATGGTAATATTTATGCAGCTATTTATGCTTCAAGTTGTAAATCAGCATATTATTAGTGGAATATCATATATTATAAGCTGTCTGAACTCTATAACGAAGGATAATCTTGATACAAAAGTTGAGTTAAATACATGTGATGAGTTTTCTATTCTTTCAGAAAGTATTAATTCTATGGTAAGCCGTTTACGGAATTTATTGCTATCTGAAAAGCAGCTTGTGCAGGAAAAAGCTGCTCTTGCTGCTGCAAAAGGTGATTTTTTAGCTATGATGAGCCATGAAATAAGAACTCCGTTAAATGTTATTATTGGCATGGCACAGCTTGGTATGCGGTCAAATTTTGATGATAAGAAAAAAAGAGATACTTTTGCAGATATTAATGTGGCATCTACTCATTTATTAAGCCTTTTAAATGATATACTTGATATGTCAAAAATTGATGCTGGAAAATTAGAGTTATCTAATTCATCATTTTCAATAGAAGAAGATATTATACATTTGCAGCTTTTAATATCAGCAAAAGCTCAAGAGCAGGAATTGTCATTAATTGTAGAAACTTATGGCATTGAAAATGTAGTAGTTAATGGAGATAAGTTAAGGCTTAATCAGGTATTATTAAACCTTTTATCTAATGCTATGAAATTTACTGATAAAAATAAAAATGTAATACTATCAGTGAAAGTTCTTAATAAGACAGATGAAAATATTTCTATTCGGTTTATGGTGGAAGATGAAGGAATAGGAATGAGTCAGGAAAAGCTGGATAAAATATTTAACCCTTTTGAGCAGGCAGATACAAGCATTACTAGGAGTTTTGGTGGCACGGGGCTTGGTCTTAGTATTTCAAAAAGTATTGTAGAATTAATGGGCGGAACTATTAATGTGGAAAGCACTATTGGAAAAGGAAGCCGTTTTTGGTTTGATGTAACATTTAATTATGGTATTTTAGAAAATACAGATAATAAAAAATCTTCTCTGTTAGAAGAAGGTTCTCTTTCCCAGTATAGAGCATTGATTGTTGATGACGCATTATTAAATAGAAAAGTTTTGTATACATTTTTAGAAAAAACAGGTATAAAAATGGAAGAAGCTGAAAGTGGTGAAGAAGCAATTGAAAAATATATTCATTCACCTATTGGCTATTATAACATAATATTTATGGATATTCATATGCCTAATATGAATGGTTATGAAGCAACGGAAAAAATAAGGCGTTCTGATAAAATGGACGCATTAACAGTGCCAATCATTGCAGTAACTGCTGATGCTTTTAAAGAAACATAAGAAAAAGTGTTATTATGTGGAATGAATGGTTTTACATCTAAACCAATAAATTTTACAAAACTTAGTGAAACTGTAAAAAAAGTATTAGACAGCCAGCTAAATACAAATGAGCGAATAATGGTATGGACAAAAATAAATAATCTTGATTAGTTTGGAGTATTTTATAATGGAAAGTGTGAGAGTTTCAGCAGAAGAAGCTGTTAAAATCATAAAAAATGGCGGTATGCTTATACTTACTGATGATGAAACACGGGAAAATGAAGGAGATTTAGTAGTTGCATCAGAGTTTATTACAGCTGAATATATTAATTTTATGGCAAAATATGGTAAAGGTCTTATCTGTGTAAGCCTTCCTGCTGAAAGATGTGATGAGTTACAGCTTTACCCTATGGTGCAGGAAAATACATGCAGGTTTGGCACAGCATTCACTGTTTCTGTGGAAGCTAGGGAAGGGGTTACAACAGGGATTTCTGCTGCTGATAGAGCTGTTACAGTTAAGACATTAATAAATCCAAATGCCACATTTAGAGATATTGTAACACCGGGGCATATGTTTCCTTTAAGAGCCAAAAAAGGTGGAGTTCTTGTTCGTGCTGGTCAGACAGAAGGTTCTTATGATTTAGCAAGAATGGCTGGCCTTTATCCAAGCGGTGTTATTTGTGAGATTATGGACGATGACGGCACTATGGCAAGAATGCCTAGACTTGTAGAGTTTGCAAAAGAACATAATCTAAAAATTGTTACTGTTGCAGATTTAATTAAATACAGGCTTGAACATGAACCTATTGTGCAGGAAATTGAAACAGCACTTATGCCTTCTGCTTATGGCAGTTTTAAAATTAAAGGCTTTTTAAATACAAGTGATGAGAAAGAGGCCGTTGCTATCATAAAAGGAGATATTTCTGGTGATGAGCCAGTATTAGTCCGTGTTCATTCACAATGTTTGACAGGTGATATTTTTGCATCATCTGTATGCGGTTGTGGCACAAAGCTGCATAATGCACTTCATACAATAGAAGAAAAAGGCAGAGGGGTAGTTCTTTATATATATAAAGATACAGCCAAAGCAGGTTTTCTCAGCTCACCAGAAGGAATGTTAAGCCCGCATAACCCTAATGAAACTAATGCAGAAGGGTTTGGGTTTGGTGCTATGTGTTTAAGAATGTTAGGACTAAAAAAAATAAAATTATTAGGCAACAGCCCAAAAGCATTAAATTTACTTGCAAGTTATGGGTTAGAAATCGTTGATTAATTTTAATGTGATTTTTATTTTTCTTTAAATTTTTCAAATTTTGGCTTGATATTTGCTTGTATTACGGTGTGGAGGTTTGATTATGATAAATTTCAACACTGTAAACAAAGCAAATACTGCCCAGTCTTTATTACCATCTTTTAGTGAAACTACTGATATATCAGGAGAATCTTTTCAGTCTATTTTTGAATCTGTAAAAGAGAGTGCTTACAGTAATAGTGTAAGCCCATATAGCAAAAAAGATAATAATTATTCATCATATCAGGAAAATAATTCTTATTCTTCTTATTCTGATACAAAAAGTCAAAGTGAAAAAGTATCTGTTAATAAATATGAAAAAAATGATGATAATTATAATGTAAGCAGAGATAAAAGATATGGTAAAGATAAAGAAAATTATGAAGCAGTTGAGAGAAAAGTATATAGAGATGATAGTGTATCAAGTAGGAATGTAAAAGATACAAATACAATTAAAGAACAAAATGTATTTGAAAGAAAAGATGTGAAAACTTTACATAGTAATGAAGAAATAAACAGTGATAAAGGAATTATCTCTAATCAAAAAATAAATTCAAACCAACATATTCAATTAGAAAGTAATCAGCAAGATACTATATCAATTAAAGATATTTTAGCATTACTGCAAACTGCTGCGAAAAATAATACTGGTATATCAGTATCAAATGATGAAGAAACAGCATTGAAAGAATCTGATATGTTATTAAATAATACTAATAGTAATAGTGAAGATGTAAATATTGAAGCAATTTTACAAGATATTGATAAAGTTTTATCAGAACTTAATTTATCTGGTGAATTAAAAACACAACTTGAAAATATTGTAATGTCTTTTGAAAATATGCCTGAATCTGATTTACAAGAATTAGTAGAATATATTGGTGCATTATCAGAAGATATTAAAATAGCAGATATTAATGAGGAAAATATTTCTCTTGAAGAAATTTCTGAAAAAATCTTAGGCACAGAAATGGACAGTAATTCGTTAGAAAAAGCTTATACAGCTTTACAGGAAAAAATTTCAGAAATTACTAAGCAGCCACAGGACAGCACAGCTGTTGAGATAGAAAATACAACAAATATAACAAATACAGAAAATACAGAAAATACAGTAAATAGTAATAATCTATCTAATGCTTTAATAGATGATAAATCAGCGAATAATGAAATAATAAATCAGCTTTCTCAGGTGATTGATGAGGCTGTTAAAGATGCTGATTTACAATCAAATGATGAAAAATTAGAACTTGCAAAAAATATTATTTCCACAATTAAATCAGCAGCAGAATCTATTTTAACTCAGCCTAATACTTCTGGTCAGCAGGTAATGTTAGATAATGTTAACCTTGAAGAAGAAACTGTAAATGTTAATTTTGATATATTAGAGAATGAGACTAATCAGACTACTCAATTACTTGATGAAGGAATGGAAATTCAACAGCCTGTTTTAAATCAAGATAAAACAGCAGAAAGCAGCAGTAAAGAACCTGTTAAAGAAAATACTGTAAGTTTGAATGTTGAAACATCAGATGTTTTAGTTGAAGAAAACATGAAAAATGAAAAACAGAATTCTGAAAATATATCAAAAGAAACTGCAAAAGAAACTGCAAAAGATATGATTAAAGATATTGTAAAAGAAACTGTTAAGGATACAGCTAAACAGTCAGATACTGTTGCAGTAAAAGATATTCAAAAAGAATTTAAAACTGCAAATGTAGAAGTAACTGAAAGTTTAAGAGGCGAAAGTAATGCAAAAGCAGAACTTAAAGCAAATACTGTTAATTTAACCGAAACAGGTAAAAATTTACAAAATAATTTAAATCAAAAAGAAATGGTTATGGGGCAAAATAATGCAGGGGAAAATTTTTCTGCATCTCAAAATGATAAGGGAAATAATTTCAATTATTTTCTAAAATCATCAGCAGAGGCTCAGGCAAAATATGATACTGCACAAGGTAAAGAAGCTCAGGCTCCATATAATATGAAAGAACCAAGAGATATTGAAAGGCTTGTTCGCACAATGCAGTCATCAGTTAATAAAGGTGAATCAAAATTAACTGTTGTATTAACCCCTGAAAACTTAGGAAAAATGCAAATTCAGTTAAGTGAAAGTGGCGGCAAAATTACAGCAAAATTTTTATCAGATAATGAAAATAGTCATAAATTGATTATGGCTCAAAGTGATTTGCTTAAAAACCAGTTATCAGAAAAAGGTATTGTAGTGGATAATATGGAGTTTGCTTATAATGATACAATGAGTAAACAGCAAAGTAATGATGAGCAGGGAAGACGAACTTCTAAACATGCACAAAAAGGTAAAGGATTTAAAAATCAGGAAGATGATTTAGAAGTTGGCACGGAAGTTGCTAATAAAAAAGCATCAGGCATATATGCCTAAGATAAGAGGAAAAAAATGCAAACTAATTTATTAGGGCAGTTAGAGCCAACAACAATTACACAGCAGCAGAATAAAACACAAGATGGTGTAGGAGATGCAAACCTAGACCAACAAGATTTTTTAAATCTGCTTGTTACTCAGTTACAAAATCAGGACCCATTAAACCCAACAGATAATGCTGAGTTTATGAGCCAGACAACTGCATTTTCTCAATTAAATGAGATGACAACTATGAATT
>CAMEZN010000072.1 GCA_945947845.1 uncultured Mucispirillum sp.
TATTATAAAGAATATAATACTGCAATAAATTTAATTAAGTTGTATTAAAAAATAAACAGTTAAACAAAACTTGGAGCGTGTATCTAAGTTTTGTTTTCCTTATTTTTATAATACTGCTGAAAAAGTTTTTTTCAGCAGTGTTAAAATTTGCAGGACATATTTGTCCTGCATTTTTTATTATTATGAATTATTATAAAGAATATAATACTGCAATAAATTTAATTAAGTTGTATTAAAAAATAATCAGTTAAACAAAACTTAAAACATAAATCTTACTATTATAATATATTTTATATTACATTTTTTTAAATTTTATATTATACTTTATTAGTCTTATTATAAAATAATATTATAAGGGAATCAAATTGGTTAAAAAATGCTGAAAAGTAGCTAGTCTTATTACTATTTTATTATCTGCATTTGAAAGTTATGCAGAAGAACGGTTTAAACCATTTAATGAATATGATGCAGAAAGTGAAGCATCATACAGTTTTATCACAAAAGATAGCAAAGAAAGGGGTAGTTCTTAACAGTAATATATGTTTTTTTGCATATAAAATAGATATACTGGATTTATATAAAGCCTATGAAATATATAAAAAACAGTAAGAGAAAAACCTGAAATTATATTGGAATTTGAAGCCAAAACAAACAGCATGCAGGAAGCTTATTCATTAATAAGAGATTATTTTATATCAAAAGAATATTATGAAAAGGAAACAATAAATAATATTTTTTCACCAGTTATGAATAAAAACAGCGGTTATGAAAAAATAAGTGATGAATATATAAAAATAAATATTCCTATTCTTGATGAAGAAGAAATAAAAATATATACATTAGAATTAAAAAAAGATAATGATATACTAAAAGGGTTTATAATTATTGATGATTTTGGTAATACAAGTTATTTCTAAATTATAAGTCAAAATTAGATATTATATAAACAGGAGCAGATAGTTATGGCACAATATATTAAAGATGAAAAAATAGAAAAAATAATAAAAGATATTATAATACCAGATTTAGAAAAACTTTTATCAAAAGAGTATCAGACAGATTCAGAGATTTTAAAGGCACTTGATGAGCTTGAATTATCATGGAAAAATTTAGATATTCCACAGGAATATGATAAATCATTTGATATGCTCACTTGTGAAAAATGTTCAAAAGATGATATATATAACCTTTTTCCATACATTCATATTTACATATATGTAATGAAGCTTATAACATATCTTTTTTATAACAACAGCAAGTTTGAAACAGAGCTTTCACTGCTTTCATCACTTAACCAGATATGTATAGACAGGGCAGAAAATCAAGAAAAAGCAGAATATATTATGGAGCATATAAACTACCAGCAGGATATTGCAATGGCAAAAGATAATGAAAAAGAAGCATTAATCAAAGCCGCTATGGAAGAAAATGCAGAAGCATTTAAAAAATACTGCAATCAAATATAAGGCTTAAATACAACTGCAATATAAAGCACAAATAAAAAGATAAATAAAAGCAGATAAGAAATATAGGCAGATATTTTTGACATATTAAAACTATTAACTGCAAAATATGATATAACAGATGAAAGCAGCACACCAGATGACAATGTTATCATAAGTTCAATACTTATAAAAAGTGTATGTTTAATATGAAATAACGAATGATTAAGAATGTAAAAACTCATTAATATTATCATAAATATTGCAAAATCAAACATTAAAGAATCATATGTTTTTGTAATATGTAAAGGCAGCGATTTATAAAGTGGAATTATTACCAGTGCATAAATTAAATACATTGTAAATACAATTATACAGAATATCTGCATATATAATGTTATAATATTTGTTATCATAATATCTCCATTTTTAAGAGTATTATAGTATAATTATACTTGAAAATCTACATTTTTACTAATGCACACTGTAAAAAAACCGATAAGAATATAAAGTCTCTATAATAAAATATATTTGGTAAATCTATTGACTATATCTAATTTTTATGTGATGATATACCAGTAGTATATTTGGAGTTAGAAATGAGTCAGCATCCATTGATAGTAGGAATAGGCGAGCTTTTATGGGATAGACTTCCCAGCGGGAAACGAGTTGGTGGAGCACCTGCAAATGTAGTATACCATGCATCATGTCTTGGGGCAGAAGGGTATGCTGTTAGTGCAGTAGGTAAAGATAAACTTGGAGATGAGCTTTTAGAAGCGATTTCAGAAACAACACTGCATACAGCGATTGCAAAAGTGAGCTATCCAACTGGTTCTGTGCATGTAACTTTAAATTATGGTATGCCAGAATATAATATTGTAGAAAATGTTGCATGGGATTATATACCATTAACTGATGATGCACTTACTCTTGTAAAAAAAGCAGATGCAATATGCTATGGCACACTTGCAAGCAGAAATGATGTTTCTCATGATACAATTATTACACTTCTAAAACATGCAAACCCATCATCATTAAGACTTTTTGATGTAAATCTAAGAGCGGCATATTATTCTAAACAGCTTATTACAGAGCTTATTACCTATGCAAATATTTTTAAAATAAATAGTGATGAAGCAATCGTTTTAAAAAGTATGCTTGATGTTGACATATCTGATGATGATTTATGCAGAATGATTTTAGAGAAATATAACTTAAAATATTTAATATATACAAACGGCAGTATAAGTTCCAGTATATATACAGCACATACTGTATCATACTTTAAAACACCACCAGTAAGGATAAGCGATACAATAGGTGCAGGCGACGCATTTTCAGGCGCATTTCTATATTATACATTATCAGGACTTTCTCTTGAAGATGCACATCATATGGCAGTAAATATTGCTGCATTTGTATGCACTCAAAGTGGAGCTTGGCCAAAATATCCAGAAACTATGCAGAATTTTATAGGTGAATAGCATAAATATGTTTTCCTATGTATACTCTCATCATTAATAAAAATCATTTATTAAATCCTTATAATTAGCTATTGCAAAAAAATATTTTTTTTGATAAATAATTTTATCCAATAACTTTCTTAATTTATTTTTATTTATTTTCTGACAAAACGAGCCTATTCTCTTTTGCCATAGTTTTATATTTTTAGGAGTTTATAATGAATAAATCTTTATTTATTGAAAGATTGATTGTGTCAATTTTTGGCTTATTTTTAATGTCATTAGGTATTGCCTTTGCTATCCGCAGTAATCTGGGTATTACACCTATATCATGCCCGCCTTATGTATTAAGTCATTATTTTACAAACTGGACATTGGGACAGTTAACTGTTGGTATGCATATAACGATGGTTATTGCACAAGTAATAATATTAAAAAAAGAGTTTCCAAAATCTCAATATTCTCAAATACTTGTAAGTTTTTTATTTGGTTTTTTAATAGATGGTTCTATGTTTATAACACAGGCATTAACACCTGCTAATTATTTTATGCAGATATTGTTTGTATTGATTGGTTCACTTTTAGTAGCTGTTGGTATTATTTTTGAAGTTACACCTAAACTGCTGTATTTAGCAGGTGATGGGCTTATGATAACAGTTGCAAGGGTATTAAAACGACCATTTGGACAAATTAAAATTACTTTTGATGTTACACTTGTTATATTTAGTATAATTGCAGGATATTTTCTTTTACATAATATTATAGGAGTCAGGGAAGGAACTGTTATTTCTGCTGTTTTAATAGGGTTTATTATAGGTAAACTTAACCCTGTTATAAGCCCGCTTATAATTAGATTTTTAGAAAGGCGGGAGAAACATAAAGATGATATTAAGGGGTATAATATTATTACAATAGGCAGGGAGCTTGGAAGCGGTGGCAGAGAAATAGGGCAAAAGCTAGCTAAAAAATTAGGCTGGAAGTTTATTGATAAGGAATTTATTAAAGATGCAGTAGAAAAAAGCGGACTCTCAGGTGATTTTGTGGAAAATAATGACCAGCAGATGACATCAACTGAAAAACTTCTCCGCTATATTTCTATGGATAATATATTTAATGATGAAAATTTATCTGATAATGACAGGCTTTTTATTGCACAAAGTAAAATAATTAAAGATGCGGCAGTTAATGGAAATTGTGTTATTGTCGGAAGATGTGCTGATGTTGTGCTTGATGACTGTGATAACTGTTTTAATATTTTTATTTCAGCTGATAAGGAGTTTGCGAAAAAAAGAGTGGCAGAAGAATTTAAATTGACAGAAGATGAAGCCGTAGATTATATTAATAAAGTCAATCATCTTCGCAGTAACCATTATAACTATTATACAGGCAGAACATGGGGAGACCCTTCTAGATATGATATGTTTATTAAAAGTTCAAGTTTAGGGATAGATAGAGCAGTTGATGCTGTATATAATGCAGTGAAAAAAGGTAAATAAAGTTATGAGTTTTTATTTTAATAATACAGGCGAGCTTAGGTTTAAAATTAAGGGTAATCTGCCTATGGAATTTGGGGCAGAGTTTGTGAAATTTTTAGTGAAGGAACAGTTTCCTAAATTTAAGTTTATTGAAGGAGCAAAAGGAAACGAGCAAAATTTAACATTTAAATATATGGATAACTGCACAGTAAATGATGTTAAAGAACATATTGACTGGGCTGTTTTTTCTGCTGTGCAGAAGTATGGTTATACAGATAAAAGCACTATTCATGAAAAGGACTTTGATATAGAAGAATACTGTAAGTTTGAATATGAATTAAATATGGGTCAAAGTCGTGAAAGGTATTATATTATTTTTAAAAGATAGGGTCATGTTATGGAAATAAGTAAATCAAAAGCAGTATTTTTCAGCCCTGCCAGAAAAACAGGGGATATTGTCTCTCTTTTTGTATCAAGTCTTGGTTATGGTTCAGAAAAATATAATATTACAAGTTATAAAAAGCGGGATACATCAGTAGAGTTTTCATCAAATGATTTAGCTGTATTTGCATATCCTGTTTATGGTGGAAGAGTGCCAGATATTATGGCAGCACAGCTTGAAAAAATGAAATCAAATAACACCCCTGCTGTAATTATCGCAGTTTATGGCAATAGAGCCTATGAAGATGCACTTTTAGAGATGCAGAATTTACTTTCAGAGAAAGGGTTTATTGTTATTGGAGCAGCTGCTTTTATTGCAAACCATTCTATAATGACAGAAGTAGCAGTGAATAGACCAGATGATAAAGATAAAGAAAAAATAAAAGATTTTGCAGCAGCAGTAAAAGAAAAAATCAAAAATATAGAAGATATTAAAGATATAGAGCAGTTAAAGCTGCCGGGCGATTATCCATACAGGGCATATAACGGCATACCACTAAAACCAACAGGGGATAGCAAATGCACAGCATGCGGTGCCTGTGTGCAAAACTGCCCAGTAAATGCAATACCAAAAGAAAACCCAAGAAAAACAGATAAAACAAAATGTATTACCTGTATGGGATGCGCTGCAATATGTCCGCAGGGAGCAAGGCATTTAAATAAAATACTGCATTTCCTTTCAGAAATACCATTCAAGAAAAAATATGGTGCAAGAAAAGAGCCTGATATATTTGTATAAAAAATATTGTTCTTATATAGTGTTAGATAGTGGATAAAAATAATTTGTAATATATATTAATCATAATAAAGTGATAATAAATATACTTATACAGTATATCTATTCTAAGCCTGTATTTTAGGCGAAAAATCTATGTTGTTCACTACACACATTATACCACTTACGCTTGTCCATTCTGAGCGACAGCGAAGAATCTAAAATAAACAAGTTTCTATTTTCTATAATAAAATAAAAATATTATAAATATATGAATTATGTATATACAGACTCTTCGCTTAAGCTCAGAGAGACATAAGTATGCAGATAAATTATTATAAATCTGCACACAGTTTGTCTATTCTGAGCCTGTATTTTAGGCGAAGAATCTTACCTTCATAAAATTATGATGAAGCAGAAAAGCCCACTAACACCTTGTATTTTATGCACTAAAGTCATCAAACATATCTAGAATATGTTCTATACTGTCTAAACATTCTTCGTATGTGCCACTGAATATATCATTTTTAATATAAGCAATAGGTGTCCATGTATGTATTTTTAATCTGCTTACTTTTTCAATATTAATATTATATTTTTCACCAGTTTTATATGCAGTTTCAAGCATTTTGTTTATTTCATTTCTATCTTTTGATTCTGTTTTAATGAGTACCCTGATATTATTTCTTTTATCAAAATAATTTTCTATTTGAAAATACATGTTAGATTTATGATAGTTTGCAGGATAAAACCAAAAACCTAAAAACATTGAAGCACGATTATTTACCTGTTCCCAGTTACACAAGGCATTTTCCATAGATTTATCTTTTAAACGCTTAGATATCCGTTTTTCTAATTCTTTATAAAATCCACAGCATGCATCATAACTATCTTTAATAGAGAGCAAATCAGTTTTATATGAATTTGTTTTTGCTTCTATATTTTTTAGGCGTTCAATATAATCCAGCAGTATATCATTTTTTATATGACTGTGTTTTTCAAAAAGTGATAACAAATCATTTCTTGATATATATTTATATCCTTCTCTTTCTATAGAGTTGATTGTATAAGTGCTGTCATCTCTTGTTTTAAGAAATACACATACAAGCTCTAAATTATTTTTATTACAGTGGTCTTGTGCTTTTACTTTATAATTTGCTAACTGGTTTCCATGCTGGTTTGTTCCAGTTTTATCTTCAATGATTATAAAGTATTTATCATTAACTGTAACAGATATATCTATTTTTTCCCACTGTCTCCAGCAATATACTTTTTCTATATTTAAGTTATTATTGCCAATCATCATTTTAATAAAATCTTTTGCTAAAGTATTTAATTCTTTATGTTCTGTATATTGATTATCAGCATAGGAGATAAGCCATGTTAAAAATGCATCTTGAGCAAGTTCCTTTGTGCCTATTTCAAATAAGTTTGGTTTGTTCATAATGTTTCTCCTTTTATTCTATAATTTTTTGTAAATTAGTTTTAACAGGTATCGCAATCGGTTCTCCATTGCCATTGATAATTCTTCCATTACCCCATGCATAAATAGAACCATCTTGCATAACTGCATATATTGCTCTAGAAGTATCAATTATATTTTGGACAACACTTTTTTCAGGAAGTAAAACTTTCGTCGGAAAATTTTTATCAATACTATCACCATTCCCTAAATATCCATACGTATTGCTACCCCATGCATAAAGTGAGCCATCTTCCATTAAGGCAAAAACAGCGTATCCACCATAGTAACAGAATAATTTTTTAACTTTTGCACTTGTGTTGTTAAAATCAATTTTTTTTGGTGTATTTTGGTAAGCCGCATCACTTCCTATACCAAGCACTCCACGTCTATTATCACCCCATGCATAAAGTGAGCCATCTTCCATTATGGCATAAACTGAACTACCAGTAATAGTATTGGTTATTAGTTCTTTAATTTTTCCATCTAATTCTACTTTTACAGGTATTTTTCTATTTACTTTATCACCAACACCAAGTTGACCATAATAATTATTGCCCCAGGCATAAAGTGAACCATCTTTCATAATAGCATACACAGATGAAGCATAAGCAATTACATCTTCAATATAGCTGTTTTCTGGAAATTCAATTTTTGTAGGAGTAGTAGTATTTTCATATTCACTTATTCCTTCTATGCCCATCTGACCATCTTGATTGCCGCCAATAGCATAAAGAGTTCCATCGTTCATTACTGCATATGTGTTACTGCTAGGATATTTATCATCAATCACTAATTTTTTAACATCTGATGGCTTAAGGTCTAGAACAAGTTTTGGAGTATATGCGTAAGAGAAATACCCAATACCTAAATGTCCGCTGTTATTAGAACCCCATGCATAATATGTATCATTATCTAATTGTGCAAATA
>CAMEZN010000073.1 GCA_945947845.1 uncultured Mucispirillum sp.
GTAGTCCCGGCAGCGGCAAAACAATGATTGCAAGGCGAATTCCTTCTATTCTTCCACCAATGACTATACTGGAAGCACTTGAAACTACAAAAATTCATTCAGTAGCTGGTCTTATTAAAGACAGCGGGAAGCTTGTGAATAAAAGACCATTTGTAAGTCCGCACCATACATCAAGCAATATTGCCGTTATAGGTGGCGGAGCTAAGGCAAAGCCGGGTAATGTAAGTATTGCAAACAGTGGTATTTTATTTCTTGATGAAATGCTTGAATTTTCAAGAAGTGTTCTTGAAGTTTTAAGGCAGCCGCTGGAAGACAGGTATGTAACTATTGCAAGGGCTGGCAGAACTGTAACATATCCAGCAAAATTTATGCTTGTGGCAGCTATGAACCCATGCCCATGCGGTTATTTAGGGGACAGCCGTAAAGCATGCACATGCTCACAAAGTGCAATAGATAGATACCGTGCAAAGCTATCAGGTCCTATGCTTGACAGGATTGATTTAATTTCACGGGTAGAAGCAGTAGATTATAAGGATTTAATGGATTTAAAAGAAGGGGAATCATCTTCTGATATTCGCCAGCGGGTAATAAGTGCACACAAAATACAGGCTGAACGGTTTAAGGAGGAGGGGATACTTTATAATTCTGAGATGAATGAAAGTATGGTTAGAAAATATTGTAATTTAGATGATGATGCTTTAAAGGTTATGGAACAGATTATGTCTAAGTATAATATATCAGCCCGTTCTTATTCAAAAATCTTAAAGACATCAAGAACAATTGCAGATATAGATAATTGTTCTAAAATAAAACGAAGTCATATTTTAGAAGCATTTCAAATGAAACTTCCTGATAGTTCAATATAAATACATTTTAGCATATTTTGTTTGAAAATATTTATTGCTTAAAATAAATACCTATGTTAATACTATGATATTGACAGTTTTGGAGTATTTGTAAATTATTCTTCCTTTTTTAAAAGATAGTTTTATTTTAATATCATCTTAGGGAGGTATAAGTATGATAAATATTTTCAAACCAGCTCCTCATATTGAGCGAGTGCCTGATGAACAGGTGGACCCTCTTTATAAGCGGCTTCGTATCCAGATTTTTATTGGAATATTTATAGGTTATGCTGCCTATTATTTTGTCCGTAAAAATTTTGGACTTGCGATGCCTTATTTGATTGAAGAATATGGATATACAAAAGGCGAGCTTGGAGTTGCCCTTTCTGGTGTTTCTATTGCCTATGGTTTTTCAAAATTTATTATGGGCTCATTTTCTGACAGGTCAAATCCTAGGGTATTTTTGCCAGTTGGTTTAATTTTAGCTGCTTCTATGATGCTTATAATGGGCACATTTGAGTGGGCAACATCATCTGTAACAGTAATGTTTGTTATACTTTTTATATGCGGCTGGTTTCAGGGTATGGGCTGGCCTCCATGCGGTAGAACTATGGTTCACTGGTGGTCTCATAAAGAGCGGTGAACAGTAGTTTCTTTTTGGAATGTGGCTCATAATGTAGGCGGTGGACTTCCCCCTATTTTCTTCCTTTGGGGTATGGCTTTATTTAATGACTGGCGGGCTGCTTTTTATATGCCTTCTCTTGCAGCAATCACAGTAGCAGTTATTGCATTCTTTTTAATGAGAGATACACCGCAGTCATGCGGGCTTCCACCTATTGAAGAATATAAAAATGACTATCCACCTGATTATAATAAAGAAAAATCAGAGCAGGAATTAACTGCAAAAGAAATTTTTATGCAGTATGTGTTTCCTAATAAATTATTATGGTATATAGCGATAGCCAATGTGTTTGTATATCTTATCCGTTATGGTATATTAGACTGGTCTCCTACATATTTAAGAGAAGTAAAGGGTTTTGAAATGCAGATGAGTTCAATAGGTTATTTCTTATATGAATATGCAGGTATTCCGGGCACTCTGCTCTGCGGCTGGATGAGTGATAAAGTATTTAAAGGTTCTAGAAGTATTACAGGGCTTTTCTTTATGATACTTGTTACAATAGCTGTTGCAGTATTCTGGCTTAATCCAGCAGGTAACCCAACAATAGATATGGCATGTATGATTATTATAGGCTTTTTAATATATGGACCTGTAATGCTTATCGGTTTATATGCCTTAGAGCTGGCACCTAAAAAAGCAGCTGGCACAGCAGCTGGTTTTACTGGGCTTTTTGGTTATCTTGGCGGTTCTGTTGCAGCAAGTGCGATAGTTGGTTATACTGTTGATTTCTTTGGCTGGAATGGTGGTTTTATTGTAATGATTGGCGGCTGTATTTTAGCAATCATTCTGCTTTTCTTAACAAAACTCAGCGAAAAAAAACAAAAAGCTATTAATGCTAAAATAGGTTAATCGGTTAGTTAGAGTTTATTATATATTGTTTGATAAATTTTAGAAGCAGGATATTATTCCTGCTTCTTTTTTTTGCCCTGATAAATATTTCTTCATATGAATTCATAATAATTTTTCCAAATTTATTACACCAAGAAACAGTGAGAATATAGTATAATTAAGGTTGCTGTGCAAAAATTCATTGTTATTGCAAATAAGAAAATACTTGATTAATGATATTTTTTTGTATAAATTAAAAAAAGAATTTCAAAATAAATAGTATATTGTAAAAATAAAGTATAACTGCATATCGGAGAAAATGTTGAGATTTATAAGGCGTAGTGTAGTTGAGTATTTAAAAAAACTAGGAAATATTGATAAGCCTGTTATCATAGCAGGTATGCGTGGAGTAGGTAAAAGTTCTGCTATCATATCAAATTATGAGAATATACCATGTGTTTCACTTAGTAATATTAAAGAGATGCTTTCAGCAAGTAATAATGGAAGTATGTTTTTTAAACAGCATAAAGCACCAGTTATTATAAAAGATATTCAGTATGTATTGTCCTTATTGAAATATATTGCAAGTGAAGATAATCAAAAAATATTTATGATTGCAAATCAGCAGCTTGATTGCACAAATGAATACAATAAATATATGAAAGATAAATGTATATATTTAGAGCTTATGGGGCTTTCCATTTATGAGATGGCAAATATGGGGCATATGCAAAAACCATTTGTGCCATCAAAAAGACCACCATGTATCATCAGCAAAAAAAGTGTTCATCATACATTTAAATTAATATGGCGGGGCTTTTTTCCAGACTATGAAGAAACAGATAAATTTTCGGAGTGGGATAGTTTTTACAGCCGTAAAATAGAAGAAATATTACAGAAAGATATAAATGATAAGATTAATATTGTTAATAAAACTGCTTTTTTAAACTTCTTAACTGTGGCAGCAGGCTGCACAGCACATGAATTAAATATTACAGAAATAGCAGAAAAAATTAATACTGCTCCAAATACAGTAAAAAGCTGGGTTCATATATTAGAGCAGGCTGGAATTATTTACTTATTAAAGCCATATTACATGGAAAATAAAAAAAGATATATAAAAGCACCTAAAATATATATGACAGATACTGGGCTTGCATCATGGCTTTTATCTTTAAACAGTGCAGAAGAGTTAGAAAAAAGTGAATACAGCAGCAGTTTTTTTGAAACATTTGTAATTATTGAGCTGCTTAAAAGTTACAGGCATAATGGTGAAAAGGCTGAATTTTATTATTATAGAGATAATTCAAAAATAACTGTTGATTTATTAATAGAAGACGAAGAATGTTTTTACCCAGTAAATATAAAAAATACATCAGACCCTAAAATTGAGTATGTATCATCGTTTACAAAAGCAGTTCTTCATAAAAAGTTAGGATATGGGGCTTTAATCTGTCTAACAGATATTTATAAAGAATTAAACAGTGAAATCACTGCATTATCAATATGGGAGATATAGTAGTATATGAAAAAGTATTTATTAGTATTAATGTTATTATTATTTTTATATGGCTGTATAGCAGGTAAAAATAGCATAATAAAATATGAAGAAAGTAGAGCAGTAGAAAAAGAATGTAAAAAATCTGAAATAGTAAAAAAACAAAAACCAATAAAAACAAAACCAATAAAAACTGCAAAGGTAATTTATAAGGGCAGTAATGAAAAAGCTGAAATTTCATACAATCTTTCAAATAATATTTTAACATACAGACTAAATGCGGGCAGCAGACGACTGCTTATTAGGTCTGGTGGATTAGCAGGGCTTATATATATCAATAATAAAACATATTATACAAATTACAGTGCAGGTAAAATTTATGCAAAAGGCTGTATATATGATTCATCTACAAAAAATATTGTGGTAAATCCTAATGTTGCATGTGAAATAAATTTAGCAATAACAGTAGATGATATGCCATCAGTTGATAAAATAGAAACAATGCAGTATAAATCAGATTTAGGAGAGTTTACTCTTTTTAAAACAGCAGATTAAGCAGGTTATTAAATAGTAGAATTATATTAATCTTTAATTAAGCAAAAAATATATATTTATATATGATGTTTTCTATGTATAAAACTTATGCTATAAATTTAAAAATATAACTTTACCTTCTCTTGCAGCTATTCTATGCCAAGTAATTTACTGCACTTTTTACTGCTGTAAGCATTATTCCTTAATTTTTCAAGATAATTAAGTGTAATATTTTGTGCAGGTATTTTCTCTTTATTATTATAAGAATAATATGAACATGAAATTTTTTGGGTTTCTATACCAGTAGTATTTTTATATGAATATAAGTAAAATTTGTCATTATCTAATATATAAGTGTAAAAGTTATTTCCAAAAGCATTCCTTTCATCGCCGTATATAAAATCAAATATAATCAAATTATTTTTAGTGCTGCATTGTTGAAGCATACCGCCATTATCTATATATGAATAATCTTTTAAAACAGCATACTGTCCCATATCTTCCCAGAAAGTAATAACAATATTTTTCCATCTGCTGTTTACACCATCATAGCCAAAAGCATAATTATGGTATGATATAAAAATAA
Source organism: uncultured Mucispirillum sp. (assembly GCA_945947845.1). GTDB lineage: Bacteria > Chrysiogenota > Deferribacteres > Deferribacterales > Mucispirillaceae > Mucispirillum. The sequence continues at coordinate 4,974 of CAMEZN010000073.1, forward strand.
AGTATGCTTTATCATTAATGATAAATCTGCCTGCATTATTAATATCAGCATGTTTATCCAGTTTTTTAAAAAATTGAGCAGCATTTTGTTCAATATTATCTATTTTTATTTTTTCATTTAATGTAAGGTTTAGTTTATAAGGAGTAGTATATTTACTAATATTATCAACAAATAAAGATACTCCGTCATAGTAAGAATCTGTAAGTTCTAAAAGAGCAGAATCTTTAAATCTAGCCTGAATATATAATGGTTTAGAATATTCTGACTGATTATTTACAGGGTCATTTTCAAGAGCAGCATATATAATATTGTTTTTTACATAGGCAGATTTAGGATATAAGAGTAAAGTTGTTCTGCTGTCAGCATTTGTATAAAATGTTTCAACAAAATTATGTTTAGAAGTAAAGTTATAGTAATGATAACCAGTATAGCCGCCAAAAAACAGACTGTAATAAGTTGTAAAAATAGGCTTTCCAGCCTTATCAAAATCAATACTGAACCACCTGCCTTTTAGCGAGTTTCCGTTTTTATCCTTAATATCAGCAAGGTTGATTTTTTTATTTAAATTATATCTTTCACTAACTGCATTTGTAAGCTCATCTGCTGCTTTTTTATATATTTTATAATAGTCATATTTAGTAACTTTTAATTTAAAATCATTCTGCATAAGTTCTTTATATTTATCTATATACATATTAGTATATTCTAATATAATTTTTTGTTCTTCTGGCATATAGTTTATGTTAAATAAAATATAGCTGATTAGGATACGGCTTCTTAAAGCTATATAGAAGTAATTTTCATCAAAAGAAGCAAAGTGAGATATATCATCATTAAATTCATCTATACATAATAGAGATAAATCTAGAAAAAGTTTATAAAGTGGTATTTCAACACCTTTGACTGTATGATGTTTTATATTAATTTCCAGTTCTTCCTGTAACTTATTGTAACGAAAAACAATATTATTTTTTTGATTTTTATTTATATCTGGGTATTTTTTATTAAGTAGTAAAGCATCTTGCAATTGCTTTCTGATTTTTGCTTTAATATCAAGATAGTTAGCATTAGTGGAAGTATTTTTCCATTGAAAATCAGCAGGCGGCAGCATAAAGCCTATTCGCATTACTTCATATACTGCATTATCAAGAGATGAGTTTTATGCATATATATTAAATGGAAGTATCAGCATAAAAATCAAAAGTAATCTTGCCATAAAATAACTCCGCATACTTTTATAATATTAAATATAAAATTTTTTTTTATATAAGTAAAATATTTTCTAAAGTTTTATATTTATAAACCGATAAAGTAAACATCGGAAGAAAGGCCGAAAAGAAAAATTTAATAAGTAAGAAATTTTTATTAAAGTAATTTAGAAGTTTTACGATATATAAACCATACAAGGTTGGGACTCTATTGAATAAGTCAGGGAGGACAAGATGTCAACAGGTATGATTACAAACACAAATTTGTTTTCTTTATCAAGCTTAGTTGCTGCTGGTAGAAATCAGGGCGATTTAAGTAAATCTATAAATAGACTTTCATCAGGCTTACGTATAAATACATTTATGGACGACCCATCTCGTATGGCAATTTCAGAAAAAATGAGAGGTTTTATTTTAGGCCTGCAAACTTCATCACAAAATGCACAAGATGGTATTTCATATCTTCAAACAGCAGAGGGTGCAACAAATGAAATATCAAGTATGCTTCAAAGAATGAGAGAATTAGCAGTTGAAGGTGCAAACGGTATTTATTCTGCTAATGACAGACTTGAAATTCAAAAAGAAATAGACCAGTTAAAAGAAGAAATTGACAGGATTTCAGAATCTACTCAGTTTAATACTAAAAAACTTATTAATGGTGAATCAAGTGGTGCATGGAACAGCGGCACAGATAAAATTAGTGCAGTTATTAATGGCACAGTAGCTGATGGTAACTATGATATTAATTTTGATGTTAAACCGGGGCAAAACCAAGTGCAGTCTACTCAAATATTCACATTAAGAGAAGGCGAGCTTGGTGCATATGTTGGCAGCCAAGGCACAACAAATATAGCTCAGGCAAGCAACCCAGATAACATAAAAGATACAGCAGAAGGCAGTTATAATGTTACAGTTCAAAACCCAACAGATGGTGGTGTAGCTGGTGATGTTATGTCATCTACAATGACTTATGTAAACAGTTATCAAAAAGAAGGCTCTAATATGGCTTTTGGAACAGTAACTGCTCTCACTACAAATGAAAGTGGTTATTTTATGGTAGAATTTACAGAAAACAGCACTAATGCAACAGCTGGTGCAAGTTATAGAGTAAAATTTATTTCAGCAGAAACTGGGGAAGAAGGACAATGGGTAGAATTTACTAGTGTAGATGGTAAATTAACAGGTGCTTATAATTCAAATGGTTTTAACTTAAATTTTGAAATACCAATGCTTGATGGAGCAAATACAGTAAATGATGGAGATAAATTTTTATTTTCAGTAACAGATTCAAAAGGTGTTACTAATGATGAAGATTTAATGGCAAATGGCGGCGGTGCATTACAAATCAGTCAAAACGGAGTGCAAGGACCTACAATAGTTTATAACCAGCCAAACTCTTTAACTAAACCTGATGATAAAGACGGTATAGTTGAATATAATAATGTAACTGTTTATATGGTAACATTAGATAGTAAAACAGGTTCATTCAGCTCTGGTGAAATCACATTAGGATTTCAAGAAAATACTGGTGCAGCAGCAAATGGGCAAACATTATCAGGCACAGCTACTATTGAAGTTCGTAAAGGTGGAGAAGCAGCAACTTCTACAACAAAACTTTCAGAGCTTGCAAATTTTGTTGATGAAAATGGGGTAGAACTTTTTGCTTCTACTCAGGAATTAAAAATATATGGTAATAATACAAATACTACAATTTGTTT
>CAMEZN010000074.1 GCA_945947845.1 uncultured Mucispirillum sp.
GTAGAAGAAGTTGGAAAAATAAGTGCCTTAACAAAAGGCGATAAAAGTATGAAGCTGAAAGTTGAATGTTACAAAGTAACAGAAGGTCTTTTACTTGGTGATTCTGTTGCTGTTAATGGTGTATGCTTAACTGCTGTAAATTTTGGAAGTAATTTTTTTGAAGCAGATGTTAGTTATGAAACCATTGCAAAAACATCTCTTAATTATATAAAATCTGGCAGTGTTGTTAATTTAGAAAGAGCATTAACTTTATCATCAAGGCTTGGTGGTCATATTGTGCAGGGTCATGTAGACTGCACTGGGAAAATATTAAATATTACTAAATATGGAGATTCGTATAAGTTAGTTATAAGTTATCCTGAGTATCTTGATAGATATATTGTATCAAAATGTTCCGTTGCAATAGATGGGATAAGTTTAACTGCTGCTGATGTCAAAAATAAAAGCTTTGAAGTGGCAGTTATTCCGCATACATTTGAAAATACTAATTTAAAATATAAGAAAAATGGCGATATAGTTAATTTAGAATCAGATATTATTGCAAGATATGTTGAAAAAATGATTTATTTAGATGAAAAAGATGATAAATTAAAATCGTTAATATCAAGCTTTAAAAGGTAGTAGATATGGATATGAATGTTCGTGCTGGTGTTGAAGAAGCAATCAATATAATAAAATCTGGCGGTATGATAATTTTAACTGATGATGAATCTCGTGAAAATGAAGGTGATTTAGTTTTTGCAGCTGATTTTGTAACACCAGAAAAAGTTAATTTTATGGCAACATATGGAAGAGGTCTTATATGTGTTGCTTTAAGTGGTGAAAAGTGTGATACTCTTGGTTTAGAGCAAATGTCTCCTAATAATTCATGCAGGTTTGGCACAGCTTTTACAGTTTCAGTAGAAGCTAAACATGGAGTAACAACAGGTATTTCAGCATATGACAGGGCAAAAACAATAAAAGTGCTTGCAGACCCACTTTCAAAGAAAAGTGATTTAATAAGACCGGGGCATATATTTCCTTTAAGAGCAAAAGATGGCGGAGTATTAGTTCGTCCGGGGCAGACAGAGGGTTCTGTTGATTTAGCCCGTCTTGCTGGTTTAAATCATGCTGGTGTGATATGTGAAATAATGAATGATGATGGAACAATGGCAAGAATGAATGATTTAGAAAAATTTGCCAGCACTCATTCATTAAAAATATTGACTATTGCAGATTTAATAGAATATAGAAAAATAAATGATAATCTAATTGAAAAAGTTTCATCAGCTATTCTGCCAACAGAATATGGAACATTTAAAATAGAAGGATATATGAATAAAGCAGACGGCAAGGAAGCTGTTGCATTAATTAAAGGTGATATTGATGGCGGCAACCCGCCGCTTGTAAGAGTTCATTCTCAGTGTTTAACAGGTGATGGTTTTGCTTCTTTAAGGTGCGACTGCGGTAACCAGCTTCATACTGCTATGCAGATGATAGAGCATGAAGGCAGAGGAGTTATTTTATATATGTTTCAGGAAGGCAGAGGTATAGGGCTTTTAAATAAAATTAAAGCTTATAAATTACAGGACGAAGGCTATGACACTGTTGAAGCTAATATAAAGCTTGGGTTTTTAGATGATGAAAGAGATTATTCCTTCGGTGCACAGCTTTTAAGGAAACTTGGTGTCAGCAGAATGAGATTTATGTCAAATAACCCTAGGAAGTTTTCAGGGCTTGAACAATATGGTCTTGAAATAGTTGAGAGAGTGCCTATTCAGTGTGGTATAGGTGGTGAAAATATGAAATATATGAAGACTAAAAAAGATAAGTTAGGTCATATTTTAGATATATAAAAAATTATTGAGAGGATAAAATGAAAGTGTTTGAAGGAAATTTTGACGGAAAAGGTTTAAAAATTGCAATTGTGGCTTCAAGATTTAATGAATTTATTACTAAGGAATTAATAGGCGGAGCAGAAGATACATTACTTCGCCATAATGTTAATACTGATGATATAGATTTATATAGAGTTCCAGGTGCTTTTGAGATACCATCTGTATGTAATAAGATTGCTAAAAGTGGCAAATATGATGCTGTTATTACATTAGGTGCTGTAATAAGAGGTTCTACTCCACATTTTGATTATGTTGCAGCAGAAGTTTCAAAAGGTGTTGCAGCAGTTTCTATGCAGTATAATATTCCAGTAATTTTTGGTGTTTTAACAACAGATACAATTGAACAGGCTGTTGAAAGAGCAGGAACAAAAGCAGGTAATAAAGGAAGCGATGCTGCAATGGCTGCATTAGAAATGATAAACCTTTATAAAGGCATATAATTATAATGAAACGGAAAAGAACACAAGGGCGGGATTACGCCATACAAATGCTTTATAGTGCTACTTTGGCAGAAAATTCTATTAGTGAAACAAAATCATCATTTAGGCTTGAATATGCAGATGAGTCAGATGATGTATTAGATTTTGCTGATAAACTCTTTGAAACAGCATATAAAAATAAAGAGAAAGATGAAGCTATTATTGCTGAGCTAATAAATAAAAACTGGACAATTGATAGAATTGGTGCCATAGAAAGATGTATATTAAGGCTTGGTATATCAGAGCTTTTTGAAGGTGATGCTCCATATTATGCTGTTATTGATGATTATGTTACATTAGCAAAAAATTATGGTGATGAAAAATCTGCATCATTTGTAAATGGAATTTTAGAAAATGTAAAAAATAAATTTTCCATAGAGTTGGATAATGGAAGCAAATAAAGAAAAACTTATTATTGATTTTGGTCAGGTGGAATACAGCCCTGCAATAATTGATTATGATTTTATTAATAACCGTCCCCGAGGTGGTTCCAGCAGAATAGATTTTTTTTCTCATGGTGCTGTATCTTCTTCTTTGGAAGGGTTAAAGTTTGATACAAAAATATACTTAAAAAAAGATAACATCTTTTTTGAAAAAGGCATATTTTTGCTTGATTTTCATGAAGTGCAGAAAAACCCAGATATTTTTTTAGAGATGGTAAAAGATTTAAAACTGGAAAGAATATATCTTGAAAACTCAATACATTTTAGTATAGAAAAGATTGCTTCTAAACTTGAAAATGTTGATATTATTTTAATGAATTTTGGGTGTATAGAGTAGTGGATAATGAATTTTATACAATAAGAATACGTTTTTCATGTAATAAAGAGGATATTATTATTGTTAATTCCATATTAGATTCTTATGGTGGTTTGGGCTTAATACGCACTATTGATAAAGATAACTGTAATTGTGCTATTTTTACAACTAATTCTATGTATAAAACTACATTAGAAGTAATGCAGGCATTACAGCGGGAAGGTTTATCAATTACTGATATTATTGTAGATAAATCTGAAAATGTAGATGAATTTGCACTGCAAGGCAGGGAGAATTAAATGGATTTAGGCATAACAAAAAAATATATGATTTTTAATCTTATTACAAATACAACAAAAGATAATAGACCATTTATCCGCATGACATTAACAGATACAGAAGGCGGTAGTATGAATGCTATTATGTTTGACAGCAACAAGCTTTCATTTGAACCTGCACGAGGTCAGATAGTTGAAGTAACAGGAGCATTACAGCAGTATAATGGTGTAACTCAATTAAAAGTAAGTGATATGTCTTTATTAGAGGGTGAAGGTACTAATGAATTTCTTCCAAAATCAGATAAAGATGCAAAAGCTATGGAAGAAGAATTAAAAGCAGTATTACATAAACATATAAAAAGTTCATATTTTAAAAGTCTTTGTGAAACATTTTATAATGATAGTAAAATATATCCGCTTTTTACAAAATGTTCTGCTGCAAAAAGTGTCCACCATGCTTATATTCATGGTTTATTAGAGCATACTTTATCTATGGTAAAATTATCTGCTTTAATATGTGATTTTTATGGTAAAGAAACAGTAAATAAAGAGCTTACTATCATGGGAGCATTATTTCATGATATTGGTAAAGTGCAGGAAATAGATATTGATAATTCATTTGAGTATACAGATGAAGGCAAACTTTTAGGTCATTTACTGATTGGTATTAATATTGTGGATAAATATATTGAAAGTATACCTGATTTTCCAAAAAAAGCTCGTGATTTATTAATTCATCTAATAGCCAGTCATCATGGTTTATTAGAATATGGTTCTCCAAAACGGCCTAAAACAAAGGAAGCATTTATTTTGCATTATGTTGATAATATAGATGCTCGTATTAATTCCTTTAATATGGCATTTGAAAGAGAAAATGTGGAAGAAGGCGGCTGGAGCCAGTATGATAGGATTTTAGAGCGTCAGTTTTATAATCATGGCTTGATACCTGAGGAATAAAATTTATATGAAGCTGCTTTTCATTGGAGATATTGTAGGCAGAAGCGGTAGAAAAGCTGTAATGTATCATTTATCTCATAATCAGTATGATTTTGTTATTGGTAATGTAGAAAATTCTGCTGCTGGTTTTGGTATAACTGATAAAGTTTACCATGAATTAAAAGCTGCTGGAATAAATGCTATGACAGCTGGCAATCATACTTGGGATAAAAAAGAAACTCTTTCATTAATAGATAATTGGGATTTATTTATAAGACCTGCAAACTTATCAGATAAACTTCCCGGAGCAGGTTATAAAATTTTTGATATATTAAATAAAAAAATATGTGTAATAAATTTAATTGGAAGAGTATTTTTAAATACTAGTAACTGTCCTTTTGAAGCATTTAATAAAATATATGAAATAATACCTGAAAATTCATTTATTTTAGTTGATTTTCATGGAGAAGCAACTAGTGAAAAACAGGCATTTGGTTATTTTGCAAAAGGCAGAGCGAATGTTATATGCGGCACACATACACATGTGCAGACAAATGACTTAAAAATGATTGATAATAACACTCTTTATATAACAGATGCTGGAATGTGTGGTGCTGAATATTCAGTATTAGGTATGGAAACAGAAAGTGTTATTGAAAGGTTTGTAACACAAATTCCACACCGGTTTACAGTAGAAACAAAAGGAAATGTATTGTTTAATGGTTTTTCCTTTACAATAGATGATGATAATATTATAAGAGATTATAAATTAATAAACGAAGTATATTCAGAAGCAGAAATATAGGAATTGTTGGGGTTAATATGAATATTGTAGTAGTATCCGACCATGCAGGTTTTACACTAAAAGAAGATGTAAAATCATTTTTAGAAACAGAAGGTTATAATGTAATTGATTGCGGCACTTATTCAAAAGAATCATGCGATTATCCAGATTATGCAAATACAGCTGCACTTACTATATTAGAAGGCAAGGCTGAACGCGGCATTTTTATATGTGGCACAGGCATAGGTATTTCTATTGCAGCAAACAGACATAAAGGTATAAGAGCTGCTTTATGTTCAGATATATATAGTGCAAGGTTAAGCCGCCAGCATAACAATGCAAATGTTTTAGCAATGGGAGCAAATATTGTGGCTTTACCTTTGGCAAAAGAAATGATAAAAGAATGGTTAAAAGAAGAATTTGAAGGCGGCAGACATGAACGCCGCATATGCAAATTAGATATAGATTAGTATAATTTTTCGCTTTAAGGAGTTTGAAAACCATGAGTCTTTACGAACATGTAAAACAATTTGACCCAGAAATCTATGATGCCTTAATGAAAGAGGCAAACCGTCAAGAAGAACACATTGAGCTTATAGCAAGTGAAAACTTCGTAAGCCCTGCTGTTTTAGAAGCAGTTGGTTCTGTATTAACTAACAAATATGCAGAAGGTTACCCTGCAAAACGTTACTATGGCGGTTGTGAATTTGTTGATATAGCAGGGCAGCTTGCTATTGACAGAGCAAAAAAACTTTTTGGTGCAGAATATGTTAATGTGCAGCCACATTCAGGCAGTCAGGCAAACTTTGGTGCATATTTTTCTGTATTACAAAGCGGCGATACTATTTTAGGTATGAATTTATCTCACGGCGGCCATTTAACTCATGGTAGTCCTGTAAACTTCTCTGGTAAATTCTTTAATGTTATACCTTATGGTGTTACAAAAGATACTGAAACAATAGATTATGATGAAGTAGAAAAATTAGCAGTTGAAAATAAACCAAAATTAATAATAGCAGGTGCAAGTGCATATCCAAGAGCTATTGATTTTGCTCAGTTTAGAAAAATTGCTGATAAAGTAGGGGCAGTATTAATGGTGGATATGGCTCATATTGCTGGTCTTGTTGCAGCAGGAGTTCATGAAAACCCAGTGCCTTATGCAGATATTGTAACAACTACTACACATAAAACATTAAGAGGTCCTAGAGGCGGTATGATACTTGCGAAAGCTCAGTATGAAAAAGCTATAAATTCACAGGTATTTCCGGGTATGCAGGGTGGTCCATTAATGCATGTAATTGCTGGTAAGGCTGTTGCATTTAAAGAAGCTTTAAGTGATGAGTTTAAAGCATATCAAACTCAAATAGTAAAAAATGCTAAACAACTTGCTGAAACAATTAAAAGCAGAGGTTTTCGTATAGTTTCAGGCGGCACAGATAACCATCTTGTATTAATAGATGTTCAATCTAAGGGGTTAACTGGTAAAGATTGTCAGATAGCTCTTGATAAAGCAAATATTACTACTAATAAAAATACTATTCCATTTGAAACATTATCTCCATTTGTAACAAGCGGTATCCGTATTGGTGCACCAGCTGTTACTACAAGAGGTATGAAAGAAAAAGAAATGGAATTAATAGGCAATTATATTGCTGATGTATTTGAAAATATAAATGATGATAATAAAATAGCAGAAGTAAAAAGTAAAGTAAAAGAGCTTTGTGCTTCATTCCCTTTATATAAAGGAAGGTTATACTAATATGAATAGACCCAGCTGGGACGACTATTTTATGGAAATGACAAAACTGACAGCAACTCGTTCGTCATGTTTACGCCGTCATGTTGGAGCAATCTTGGTAAAAGACACCAGAGTTATTGCGACAGGTTATAATGGGGCACCAGCTGGTGTTACTCACTGCGAAGTAACAGGCTGTCTTAGGCAGAAACTAAATGTGCCTAGTGGAGAACGACATGAATTATGCAGGGGGCTTCATGCAGAACAGAATGCAATTATTCAGGCTGCTCTTTATGGAGTATCTACCGAAGGTGCTGTTCTTTACTGCACAACAAAACCTTGTTCAATTTGCACAAAAATGATTATTAATGCAAAGATAACAAAGATAGTTTATGAAGAATATTATGATGACAGTCTTGCAGATGAATTATTAAAAGATACAGATATTCGTATTTTGCAGTATAAAAAAGAAAAATAATGACAGAATTTGATTTAAAAGGCGGTATTCACCCAGATGCTCATAAAACATCTGATATATCGTCTATTAGAAATTTTACAATTTTAGAAGGGGATGAATTTTTCATCCCCTTTGTTCAGCATATAGGTTCGCCAGCATCTGCTGTAATAAATATTGGTGATGAAGTAGAAAGGGGCCAGCTTTTAGCAGAATGTGGTGTTGGTTTATCTTCTAGAATACATAGTCCTGTAAATGGTAAAGTAATAGATATATCAACAGTATATCACCCAGCAATAGGTGAAGTCAGTGGCTGCACAATAAAAGTATTAGACAGTGATATATCTAACTATAAAAAATTAGATGGCGGCAGTGATTTAGCTGATTTAGCACGGCTTGCTGGTATAGTTGGTCTTGGTGGTGCAGGTTTTCCTACATATATTAAATTAAATCCTAATAAACCAATAGATACAGTTATTATTAATGGTGCGGAATGTGAAC
>CAMEZN010000075.1 GCA_945947845.1 uncultured Mucispirillum sp.
TATTATCACAGCCCAGAAATTTGGAAATAAAGATGAAGCAGGGGTAAGAAGAAGTGTTGCATCATCGTTTATTTTATCATTTATTATTAATATAATACTAACCATATTAAGTGTAGCACTTGCTGGCTGGCTGCTGCATATCATAAAAACACCAGATGAACTATACGAAGATGCATATAAATATATAATTATAATTTTCTGGGGCACAGGTGCAGCCATACTTTTTAATCTTTTTTCAAATATGTTAAGAGCTATTGGTAATTCCAAGTGGCCATTATATTTTTTAATTGCTGCATGTATAGTTAATATTGTTTTAGATTATTTATTTATTTTATCTTTTAAAATGGGAGTAGCAGGTGCAGCTTTGGCAACAGTTATTTCTCAACTTACAGCAAGCTATTTATGCTTTGAGTATATAAGAAGGCATGTTCCAGAATTGCAGGCAAAGGGCAGTGATTGGAAAGTAACGAAAAAAGATTTATTAGAGCATATAAGAGTAGGTATACCAATGGCTGTGCAGGTAGCTATTATTGCAATTGGTATAGTAATATTACAGCTTGCACTAAATAAGCTTGGAGCATTAGCAGTAGGAGCTTTTACTGTTGCTCAAAGAATAGATGTGCTTGCTGTGCAGTGTCTTTTATCTTTTGGTATAACTATGGCAACATATACAGCACAAAATTACGGGGCTGGTGATATTCCTAGAATAAAAAACGGAGTGCTGCAAGGCTCAATTGTTTCTGTTGCATTTGCTGTAATAAGTGGTATATTAATATTATTAGCAGTAGATTTTTCTGTGAAATTATTTTTAGGTAAGAATATTACAGACCCTGCACAAATTGAAGAAACAATACACCTTGCAAAAGTATATTTGACTATAAACTGTTCAATGTATATATTTTTAGCACTTCTTTTAGTTTTCAGGAGCACATTACAGGGGCTTGGTAATAGTATTATTCCTACTTTTGCAGGGATAATGGAACTTATAATGAGAACAGTTGCGGCAGTAATACTTTCTGCATATATTGGCTTTGCAGGTATATCATGGGCCAGTCCTATTGCATGGGTTGGTGCATTTATACCAGTTTTTGCAGCTTATTTTTATATTATTAAAAGGTTAATGAGAAAATATGAAATTAAAAAAGCAAGAGAACAGCATGCAGCAAAATTAAGGGAGGCATCATTATGAAGCAAAAATATTTATTTATAATATTAGGTGCAGCCGGGTTACTGTTATATATATATAGTATATACACATCAATACCACTGGCAAAACATCTAAACTTTAATACTTTAAAGCTCATATTAGAAAATATGTTGTCGGTAGAAAGTCTGATTACACCTGCTGGATTTCTTATAGTGCTTATAGGTGGTATAATTAACAAAAATATTGTAGCAGCTGCTGGTGGTATTATCTCAATTATAATACCATTATTGCATATTATGGCAACAGGATATGCTGATACAATAGTCATTATTTTATTACTTATTTCTGCTGCTGTAATAGTATTAAGCTTAACAGGTAAAAAATTAAAACTAAAATAAATAAAAAAACTGTCTTATAATCTAAATCCATTATAAGACAGTTTTATAGACTTTTTATTAAGTATATAAGACTATTTTATTAATCAGGACAGCCAAGAACTGGGTATTTTTTGTCATTGAGAGATGCGATACTTATTTTTTTTAAATATTCTTCTATATGGTTTTTCATTTCATACCAAAGGCCGTTAATTGAACATTGAGAACACACTGTGCAGTCTTTATTATTAACACAATGAATAGGAATAAGCCCTCCGTCCATAACAGTAATCACATCAAGAATAGATATGTTTTCTGCAGGTCTTGAAAGTTTATAACCGCCAAGTTTCCCTGCTGATGATATTACAAGTTTACTTCTTTTTAGGCTGGAAAAAATCTGCTCTAAATATTTATTGGATATACCAAGTTTTTCAGAAAGAGTAGCAATTCCAACAGGCTTGCCGTCTTCTGAAAGCATATTCAATGTATGCAGTGCTCTAATTGCATAGATTGATTTTGTAGTGATTTTCATAAGTCCCCCTCTCTGTTTTATCAAATGTATTAAGTAAAGTTTTCTCTTAAAAGTTTAATTTCTGCTGCATATCCATCTAACTCATTTGGAGTTTCCAGATAAAAAGGCAGATGACGAAGTTTTGGGTGGTTAATAAACTGGATAACGGCATCAAGCCCAATAGTGCCTTTACCAATTTTTTCATGTCTGTCCTTATGGCTGTTAAATGGCATCATAGAGTCATTTAAATGGACAGCTTTCAGTCTTTCAAGTCCTATAACTTTATCAAACTTTTCTAATACACCATCTAAATCATTTACAATATCATACCCTGCTGAAAATATATGGCATGTATCAAGACAGACACCTAACTTATGGTTTAATTCAACTCTGTCTATAATAGTGCGTATTTCTTCAAAAGTAGAACCTACTTCACTGCCCTTGCCAGACATAGTTTCAAGCAGCACAGTAGTTCTGTATTCTTCTTTTAATATAGTATTAAGCATATCAGTTATAAAATTAATAGCTGTTTCAACCCCCTGTCCTACATGACTTCCGGGGTGAAAATTATATAGATTATCAGGAATATATTCCATAATCTCTAAATCACTAGCCATTGTATTTTTTGCAAACTCTCTAAGCCCTGCATCATTAGAACATGCGTTTAAAGTATATGGTGCATGTGCCAAAATTGGTGCAAAATGATTATTTTTTAAAATCTCATTAAGGGAAGCAGTATCTTTTTCATCAACAGCTTTTGCTTTACTGCCTCTTGGATTTCTGCTAAAAAATTGAAATGTATTAGCATTTATACTTAATGCTTCCAGCCCCATATGCTTAAAGCCTTTTGATGACGAAAGATGACAGCCGATATTAAGCATTATACACTCCATAATTTGTTTTTATAAGTTAACTTAAAATGTCTTTCAAAGATTTCTTCAAGTATTACAGGTAATTTTATATGAAAATAATTTAAATGCAAGTAAAATAAGAAAATAATTTAAAAAAATTATGTAGAAAATATAAAGTTTATATTTTTTTATAATAACATTTCATCTTAACTTGTTTAAAAAAATACTTGTCAATACAAAAAACTTCTACTAAACTAAAATAAGTATATATTTCATATATGGTGGAGGCATAATATGTATAATCTTTTAGACATTTTAAACCCAAACCAAATCAACTTTTTATCAACAATCGGTATATCTATTTCAGACAAAGAGTATACTGGCGATGAAGTCAGTGATATTTATTTTGGTGTAATGGACAAGCTAAGTGATAACCTTGGAGATGAAATTACATCACCAGATGAATACAGTAAAAAGTGTTCTGATATTCTCAGCACATTATCAAAAATTACAAGTATCTAGTATATATACTCGTAATGTATTGATAGTGAACTATTTATTTATAAGTTTGTCTCATCTTAATATAAGTTTATGACTTATATATTATTTTTCTGCTTAAAAATAATATATAAAGTTGCAGTATAGAGAGGTGAGGTATGAGTAAGGCTGCAAAATGGAGCATATCTGGATTTTTAATAGGTATTATAATATTCTTATTATCTCCGAGTTTTAATAATCTTATTTCTAATTTTACATTTTGGAATGGAAAAGAGCAGTTTTTATATTTAACAGGTTCAATTGCCATTGTCTACATGGTAATGAGTATGCTGCTTTCTGTCCGCTTTGTTTTTCTTAATAAATTAACAGGCGGGCTTGATAAGGCATATATAATTCATAAATGGGCTGGTATATGGGCTTTCGTCTTTTCTATACTTCACTGGTTTATAGAAAACTGGTTTATAGATATCTGCAAAATTCTTTTTGAGCTTCCCCCAAAAGTTAAAGGTGCATCAACAATAAGCCAGTTAGCAAAATCAATATACAGCATAGGCAATGATTTAGTTGAATATGCCTTTTATATTATCATTATTGTTTTAGTTATTGCACTAATTAAGAAAGTTCCATATCACATATTCAGATATATCCATAAAACAATACCTGTTATTTTTCTTGTGATAGCATACCATGCTTTTACAATACAAATTAAAGGAGAATGGTTTGGTTCAGCAGGCAGTTATATATTATCTGCTGTAATATTTATTGGAGTTATAGCAGCCATTATAGATTTATTACAGTTAATAGGATTTAGGCATAAAGTTTTTGCAGAAATTGTCAAATGTGAATACCATGAAAAAAATAAAACAATTGAATTAATTATAAAACCAGCAGAGACTTTTAAATATAATGCAGGACAGTATGTATTTCTAAAATTCAGTCATAGTAAAGAACCACATCCGTTTAGTATATCAGGTTATGATAAAGAGAATAATACACTTCACTTTTTAATAAAAGAACTTGGTGATTTTACAAGGGAGCTTTCAAAAAATATTAAAACAGATGATATTATTACAGTAGAAGGTCCTTATGGTAATTTTATTTTTGATGACAGTAAAAACCAGATATGGACAGCTGGCGGCATAGGTATTACTCCTTTTATTGCAAGGCTTGAATACCTTGCATCTGCTGATAAAAAGGTGGAAAATGTAGATTTCTTTTACAGTGCAAGGGGTGAAAATCCATATCCGCAGATTGAATCATTATGTGAAAAAACAGGTGTTCGGTTTCATTACAGAGATACATCTAAAAATGGCAGATTAAACTTTGATATTATAAAAGAAAAAATAAAAGATATGAAAAATACATCATTATGGTATTGCGGACCTTCCGCCTTTGGAAAAGCTATACAAAAAAGTGCTTTAAGTGCTGGCATAAATCAAAAAGATATTCATTATGACAGCTTTGATATGCGATAAAAAAAATAATAATCAAACAAAGGTTTGTCTATTTTTTTAGACAAAACAGGCTGGCTGTGTTCTAAAAAATACACCAGCCTTTTGTTTTTTTGTTATCTATCAATATTTTATGTGTGGCATATTATTTGCTATATTTTATTGCAGAAAATAAGGAGTGTAAAATATGCAAAAAACACTATCAAAAGCTTTTACTATAAAAGGGATAGGACTTCACAGCGGAAAAGAGTTTACAGCAGTAGTAAGCCCTGCTCCTGAAAATACAGGTATTCAGTTTAGGCGAGATGATGTTCGTCATTGTGAATATACTAGGATTACTCCTTATAATGTTTCTTCTACTCAGCTTGCAACAACTATTGACTGCGGCGGGCTTCCTATCAGCACAATAGAACATTTTTCTGGTGCATTTTACGGTCTTGGGCTTGATAATGCTTATGTTTCTGTTTCAGGCACAGAAGTGCCAATATTAGATGGTTCAGCAAAAGAAATTATTGAACATATAGAAAAAGCAGGTTTAAAAGAGCAGAAAGCTCCAAGAAAAGTTTTAAAAGTTACCCGTCCTGTATCTATTGAATATGAAGGTAAAACAGTGGAAATAGAACCTTATGATTCTTTTCAAATAACTTTTGAGCTTGATTATCCACACCCAGTTATTGGCAGGCAGGTATTTACTTATGATTATGATGAAAATACATTCCATAAAGAAATAGGAATAGCCCGCACTTTTGGCTTTAAAAGAGAAGTGGAAGCATTATGGTCTATGGGGCTTGCAAAAGGCGGCTCACTTGCTAATGCAATAGTTATTGATGATAAAGAGGGGGTATTAAACCCAGAAGGTTTAAGAACACCTAATGAATTTGTCCGCCATAAAATACTTGATATGTTTGGTGATTTATCATTAATTGGTTACAGGCTGCAAGGAAAAATAAAAGCAAGTAAATCAGGTCATCAGGTAAATAATGTATTTGCTAGAACACTTCTTGAAGCTACTAACAGTTATGTTATTGAAGATATGCAGGATAAATGTGCAAGTATTCAAGAAAGCACTGCTGAAAATATATCATTTAGTCCTTTTACGGCTGCCCCATCTGTAAGCCCTGCATAAAATAATAATTATTACAAATATAGAGAAACCTGCCTTCATTTTGTAAAAAAATAGGCAGGTTTATTTTTTTATTGATAATTTTTTAACTATATAATACTATGGCAGACTAAAATAATATTTAAGGTAAACATTATGAGACAAAGCAGATATTTTATACAAACTATGAGAGAAATTCCATCAGAAGCAGAAGTGATAAGCCACCAGCTTATGCTTAGGGCAGGTATGATTAAAAAAGTGGCAGCAGGTATTTATGATTATCTTCCATTAGGTTTAAAAGTTATTCGTAAAGTAGAAAATATTGTTCGTGAAAATATGAATAAGGCAGGGGCAATAGAGCTTTTAATGAGTGTTGTTCAGCCTGCTGAATTATGGCAGCTTTCAGGCAGATGGAACCATTTTGGAAAAGAGCTGCTTCGTTTTAAAGATAGAGGGGAAAGAGAATTCTGCCTAGGTCCTACTCATGAAGAAGTAATAACAGATATTGTTAAATCACAAGTAAATTCATATAAACAAATGCCTGTAACATTATACCAGATACAGACAAAATTTCGTGATGAAGTTCGCCCTAGGTTTGGTTTAATGCGAGGCAGAGAATTTATAATGAAAGATGCTTATTCATTTGATATAGATGATGCTGGTGCTGATATAAGTTATCAAAAAATGTATGATGCTTATAGGGCAGTATTTAATGCCTGCGGACTTCGTCATAAGGTAGTAGATGCTGATACCGGCTCAATTGGCGGCTCTTTTTCTCATGAGTTTATGGTGCTTGCTGATACTGGTGAAGATGCTATTATGTCCTGCACAAAATGTGATTACAGTGCAAATATTGAGAAAGCTGTTGTAGTAGACAGCGGTAAAAAAGAAATGATAGAGCTTTTACCACTAGAAGAAGTTGCAACACCAGATAAACATACAGCATTAGAAGTAGCAGAATTTTTAGGGGTTGATATTCAACATGTGCCAAAAACAATGATTATTAGATGTGAAGGAGTTGTTGATGGTAAAGAAGAAAAAACAGTTTTTGTTGCATGTATGGTTAGGGGAGACCATGAAGTAAACCTTGCAAAAGTAAAAAATATCGTTAAGGCAAAATCTGCTGAGTTTGCAGAACATCATGAAGTGCAGGATATGGCAGGCTGTGCAGCAGGTTCTCTTGGGCCAATAAATATGCCTTTAAAAGTATATGTAGATAATGCCTTAAAATATGTTTCTAATATAGTAGTTGGTGCTAATAAAGAAGGTTATCACATAAAAAATGTTAATATAGATAGAGATGCAAAAATAGAAGGCTACTTTGATATCCGTAATGCCTTAGCAGGTGATAAATGCCCTGTGTGCGGTGCAGAATATGAAGAAACAAGAGGTATAGAAGTTGGTCATATTTTTAAGCTCGGCACAAAATATTCAGAAAGTATGGGAGCAAAAGCTCTTGATAAAAATGGTAAAAATATACCAATTGTTATGGGCTGCTACGGTATAGGTATTGGCAGGACGGCAGCTAGTGCCATAGAACAAAACTATGATGAATCAGGAATTATCTGGCCAAAAGCAATAGCTCCTTTTGAAGTTGTGATTGTGCCTGTTAACACTAATGATGAAGAAGTAATAAAAAAGGCTGATGAAATATACGAAAGTCTTTTAAGTATGGGTGTAGATGTATTAATAGATGATAGAAATGAAAGAGCAGGTGTTAAATTTAATGATGCAGATTTGATAGGCTATCCTTTAAGAGTTAGTGTTGGTAAAAAAGCACTTTCTGATGGTAAAGTTGAATTATTAATTCGCAGAACAAAA
>CAMEZN010000076.1 GCA_945947845.1 uncultured Mucispirillum sp.
AGATAAAGATTTTAATAAAATATGTATAGAAGTAAGGAGAAATTATCTTGAGGATAGTAAGCGGTTTATTAAAGGGCAGGCAGCTTCATTCGCCTGTAAGCTCAAAAACACGGCCAACAACTGATAAGCTTCGTTCAGCAGTATTTTCTATTTTATCAAATATGCAGGACTATCCTGAGATATTAGATGCTTTTGCAGGAACTGGGGCATTAGGCATAGAAGCATACAGCAGAGGTGCATCGCATATTGATTTTATTGACAAAGATATATCTTCATTAAAAATAAATACAGCATTAATGGAAAAAGGTTCATATAATGTATATAAAGGTGATTATTTAAAACTTTCTTCATCACTAAACAGACAATATGACTTAATAATCTTTGACCCGCCGTATGATATGTATAAAACAGACGAAATACTATCAACAGTTTTCAACAGTAATCTTTTAAAAGATGACGGGCTGATACTTTATGAAGAATTTTATAAAACAGAATTTAGAGTTCATGAAAAATTTGAGATAATAGATGAGCGCAGATATGGCGATACAATTATCAGATTTCTGCGATATAATAAGGAGTAGCACATGACAGGAGTCTATCCGGGTTCCTTTGACCCATTCACCTTAGGGCATAAAGATATAGTTGAGCGTGCAGCAAAATTTTGTGATAAGCTTTATATTGCTGTATCAGAAAATATTAATAAAAAGCACTTATTCTCTCTTGAAGCAAGGGTAGAAATGATAAAGGAAGTCTATTCTGGAAATAATAATATTATAGTAGAGTCATTTAATGGGCTTTTAGTAGACTATATGAAGACAAAAAATTCAAAATATATTATTCGCGGTCTAAGGGCTGTATCTGATTTTGAATATGAATTTCAAATGGCTTTTGCAAATAGAAGTATAAATAGTGATATAGAAACAGTTTTTATGGTGCCAGACAGCAGATATTTATTTTTAAGCTCAACAATCGTAAGAGATATTGCTTATAATAAGGGCGATGTTTCAAAACTTGTTCCAGAGCCTGTATATAAAAGACTAGTTGAAACCTATAAGCATAATATATGAATGTAGGTATCTTTGTGCAAAATAATAGTAAATCAGACAATTGTGTAGAAATTATGTAGTTATTAAAAATAAGTATTATTAAAATAATTATAAAGGGATATAAAAGATATTATTAGGACAGTTTATGGAAGATATTTTATTTGCAGTATTTAATAAAATATAATCTAAATATTTGCTTAATTACTGTTTTATTTTATGGTTTAAACTTAACATAAAATTCTATATTAACTTAAATCCTAAAAATTCAAAATATCTTTGCCATATTTCTAGTGTCAAAATATTTCTTTTTATATAAGAGGTTACTATGGCAGTGGAATTCGCTATGCTGCATGATGTGGCAAAATGTACTGCTTGCAGAGGGTGTTCAGTAGCATGTAAGCAGTGGAAACACCTTCCAGCTGAACCAACACCATTTGATGGTGAATACCAATCAAGAATGGACCTTACTAGCAATACTTATACGATTGTTAGAATGAAGGAAGTTATGGAAAATGACAAAGTAAGGTGGGATTTTTTAAAGTACCAGTGCATGCATTGTGGCAAGCCTGATTGCATGAAAGTTTGTCCAGTAGATGCAATAGAAAAAAATGAGAATGGTATAGTAATTGTAGACGAAGAAATTTGTATTGGTTGTGGTTCATGTGAATATAGCTGTGTTTTTGGAGTTCCGCATGTTCATTCAAAAGATAAAAAGTCAAGAAAATGCAATATGTGCATAGACAGGCTGGAAAAATATATAGAAAATGGTTTTAGTAAAAAATATCTTCCAGCCTGTGCAAAAACATGCACATCAGAAGCCATTTATTTCGGAACGAGAGATGAAATGGTAAGCCTTGCAGAAAAAAAAGTTGAAGAATTAAAAATTAAATATCCTGATGCCTGCACATATAATGTAAGAACCGATACAAAAAGAGCAGGTGGTTCAATGATATATGTGCTGCCTTATGCTCCGTCTGTTTACGGTCTGCCAGATGAAGAAGAAATTACTGATGGTGATACTGGCGATTCTGGTGATTCAGGTGATTCTGATAGTTCATCAGGTGCTACTATGAGAATATCTATTTATGGAATGTAAGGATAATAATAAAATATTAAAATCATTGCTTATAATTTTATAAAGAAATTTAGAAAATATGTATTAATGTTTTATTTTAATCAACAAAACATTTTCATTGAAAGATATAAAAATCAGTAAAATTTTTTTTTAGTAATTTTCTATAAGAATATTTTTAAAATAATTAATGTAAATATTTATATTATTATTAAGTAAATCTTTTTAAATCGTGTATAAAGTAGTTTTATAGAATAAAATAACTGTATAAAACATTGTTTTAAAATATAAAAAAATATCTCAATATGTGTATAAATGGTTATGAAATTGTGATTATAACATATTGGTATATAAAAATAAATAGTAAATAGTTATTTGTATTATATTCATAAAAATAAAATATTGGGTATTGAAAAAATAAAAAATTTGTGATAATTAAATTATAGGAAAAAGATTATTTTTGTATATTTATACATAAATCTGACTTTTTCTCATATTAAAGTTAAATATGCATCAATCATTCTTTCTCCAAATACATTTTGGGAGGTGCTACTTTGGAAGTTAGTAGACGAAATTTACTCAAAGCTACAATAGCAGGAGCAGGTTTATCACTTGCAGGTTGTGGCTATGATGTCCAAGCTGTGCAAGATGCTGTCAATGAAGAAATTAAACTTGATGATGCAAAAGAATACACAACCATTTGCACATTTTGTGCCTGCGGATGCGGTATGGTAGGGTATGTAAAAGATGGTAAAATGATTAACTTGGAAGGTAATTCTGACCATATAGTTAATGAAGGCGGACTTTGTAGTAAGGGAGCATCAATGTCTGTTATACCAAACTCTGATAATCGTAACCTTACTCCTAAATACCGAGCTCCAAAAAGTGATAAATGGGTTGACATTTCATGGGACGAAGCTCTTGATAAAATCGCATCAAAAATTAAACAAGTTCGTGATGATAACTGGATAGCTCAGGAAACTGATAATGGTCAAACATACAATGTAAACCGATGTGATGCCTTAGGTTTTGTTGGCGGTGCTCAGGTTCATAATGAAGAATGTTATTTAATGACTAAAATGACAAGAATATTAGGTGTATCATTTTTAGAGCATCAGGCTCGTCTTTGCCACTCATCAACAGTGCCTGCATTATCAGCAGCTTTTGGCAGAGGTGCAATGACAAACAGCTGGCAGGACTTAAAAAATGCTAAGGCTATTTTAATAGAAGGTTCAAATGCCGCAGAAAACCACCCAATGAGTGCCAAATGGATAATGAGAGCAAAAGAAAAAGGTGCTGTTGTTATCCATGTAGACCCAAGGTATACAAGAACATCAAAATTAGCAGATATCCATGCTCAAATTCGTCCGGGAACAGATATTGCATTTCTTGGAGCGATAATCAATTATATTCTTGAAACAGAAGCTTATGATACAGATTATCTTTTAACTCATACTAATGCAGCAATGCTTGTATCAAAAGATTATGCTTTTGATGATGGTTTATTCTCTGGTTATAACGAAGAAAAACATTCTTATGATAAGAAAAAATGGGCTTATCAGTTAGATGAATCTGGTAAACCAGTAGTTGCAGATTTAACTCACCCAGATAGTGTTATGATGAAACTTCGTGAGTTCTATAAACGGTATGACTTACAAACTGCATCAAATATAACAGGTATTCCAGCAGATGATATTAAAAAAATTGCAGAAGTTATGATAAATAACCGTCCGGGAACAGTTATGTATGCACTTGGAATGACTCAGCATACAGTAGGTGTTCAAAATATCCGTAGTTTTACAGTTATGCAGTTTTTACTTGGTAATGTTGGTAAACCGGGTTCTGGTATTAATGCACTTCGTGGTGAACCAAATGTTCAAGGTTCAACAGACTTTGCAGTTCTTTTTAACTATTTTCCGGGCTATTTAAGCACACCTAACCATAAACAGCAGACTCTTGATGAATGGACAAAAGATTCTGGCACATTCCGCAGGAAATTTATGGTAAATTTAATGAAATCATGGTTTGGAGAAAATGCAAATGCTTCAAATGATTTCTGTTATCCATTAATGCCAAAAATTAATACAAACCAAAACTATTCTATATATAGAATTTTTGAAACTGCATTAGAAAAACAGATGAAGTTTCTATATATTATGGGGCAGAATCCACTTGTTACAAGCCCTAACTTAAATATAGTTCAGGCTGGGCTTCAAAACCTTGAAATGCTTGTTGTAGTTGACCCGTTTGAAACAGAAACAGCATGTTTCTGGCAGAAAAGAGAAGGGGTAGACCCATCAGCTATTGATACAGAAGTTTTCTTATTACCTGCTGCATCATTTTTAGAAAAAGAAGGAACATTAATAAATTCAAGCCGCCTTGTTCAGTGGAGATATGCTGGTTTAGAGCCATTAGGAGAGTCAAAACCAGATATAGAAATTATTGACCTGCTTTTCCAAAAAATTAGAGAAAAATATGCTTCATCAACAGCAGAAAAAGATAAAATCTTTAAACTTGCTAACTGGAATTATCCTGCAGATAACAGGTCTGATACTGTATTAAAAGAAATTAATGGCTATAATACAAAAACAGGTAAACTTCTTAACGGTATAGGAGAAATTCAGGCAGATGGTTCTACATCAACAGGCTGCTGGGTATATGCTGGTGTATATGCTAATGGTGTTAACCAAACTTTAAGAAGTGATTCTCAAACAGACCCGGGTAACCTTGGTATTTTCCCACAATATGCTTGGACTTGGCCGGGCAATATTCATATTCTTTATAACAGAGCATCATGTGATAAAAATGGTAAACCATATGATGAAAATAATAAACTTGTATGGTGGGACGAAAATGCTAAAAAATGGACTGGTTATGATATTCCAGATGTTCCATCAGCATCAGACGGCCCAACAACAGCAAATGGTCAGAAACCTTTCCGTATGTCAGCAGAAGGGGTGGGCAGATTATTTGGCGGCACATATGCAGACCCAGAAACAGCAGGAACACTTCCACGAGATGTTTCTTATGTAACTAGTGATGGTCCATTCCCTGAATTTTATGAACCTGTTGAAAGCCCTACTAAAAATATACTTCATGAAAATGTAGCATCTAACCCATGCTTAATTTACCCAAGGGTAAAAGGTTTTCAAGAAATAGGTGATAAAAAAGATTTTCCTTATGTTCTTTGCACATCAGCAGTTTCAGAGCACTGGTGTTCTGGTGCTTATACTAGAAATGTTCCATGGCTTAATGAACTTGTGAAAGAAACATTTATAGAAATGCCTGTTGTGCTGGCAGAAAAACTTGGTGTTAAAAATGGTGAAAAAGTAAAAGTTACTTCTGCAAGAGGCGAAGTTGAAGTTAAAGCAATGGTAACTAACCGTATCCATACATTAAATATTAATGGTGAAGAATGTACTGTTGTGTGGATGCCTTATAACTGGGGTTTTAAAGGTTTAAGCAGTGCTGCAAGCACAAACCTTTTAACTATTGATGCAGGCGACCCTAATACTTGGATACAAGAAACAAAAGCATGCCTTGTTAATGTAGTAAAAGCAGGAGCATAGAGATAATGGAAAATACTTTAAAAGCAGTAGAACAATGGGTAAAAAAGCACCCATATTTAAAAGATATTGCTGCTTTAAATACAGCTTTTGAAAAAATACTAGCAGACTGTAATGTTATAACTGATATGCCAGATTTATCTGGTATCAAAGAGCAGTTTCGTCAAGGTATACCGTTATTATTTACGGACTTTGATTTTGGTATGGATAAAAAAGCTGGTGCAGTATTTTATGCAATATGCCAAAATAAAAAGGCAGACCTTTTATCAGAGCTCCCAAAAGAGCTGCAAAATGCTTTTAAAGCCTTAAACCATTTAAATCAGGATAACTGCCAGAATGTTATAAAAGCAGTTCTTGAAGGTGATAATGAATATCTGCTTGAAAAAGCAGATAATTTAGGCATAAACAAAGACCAGCTTGAATATTTTGCATGGGTATCTATTAGGAAAGCATTAAGCGGTATAAAGGAAGAGCTTGAAAAATTTATCAGTGATAATTCATGGCAGAAAGGTGTGTGCCCTGTATGCGGTCAGGAAGCTTCTACGGCTTTTTTTACACATACAAAAAGGGGCAGGCAGCGCTTTCTGCACTGTGACCACTGTGGCACAGAGTGGGTATATAAGCGAATAGGCTGCCCATACTGTGAAAATATTGACCAAAAAAAGATGAGTATAAAAGACAGCGAAGATGAACCTGATTTGCGGGTTGACTTATGTCATGAATGTATGAGTTATTTAAAAACATATATTGGTGAAGATAAAGATAGTGCAGGCAGGGAAGGCTGGGCATCTATTCATCTTGATTTATTAATGGAGAATACAGGCTTTAACTCAAAAGGAAGCCTAGTAAAACCATGATGATATGATATACTTAGATAATGCTGCAACAAGTTTTCCAAAACCTTGTAATGTAGGAAAGAAAGTATTAGAAATACTTTCAGAAGGCACTGGCACCCCCGGCAGAGGCAGCCATAATACAGCTGCAAAAGCATTAACAGGTGTTCAGGGTGTGAGAAAAAGTTTTATAGATTTTTTTAATCTTCTGGAAGATTTCCGCATTATATTTACTTATAGTGCAACAGATGCTTTAAATATGGCAATAAAAGGTTTCCTAAATCATGGCGACCATGTTGTTATAACATCTACTGAGCATAATTCAGTTTCAAGGCCGTTAAAAGCAATGGCAAGGGACGGTATTATTAGTTTAGATATTGCCCCATGTGATAAATATGGTTATGTGATAGTTGATGAATTTAGAAAGCTTGTAACAAATAAGACAAAACTTGCAGTAGTATGTCACAGCTCAAATGTAACTGGAGCATTGCAGCCTGTGGAAACATTAGGGCAGATAGTTAGAGAAAAAGGTGGCTATTTGCTTTTAGATGCAGCACAGACTGCTGGTATAGTGCCAATTGATATGCGAAATATGCCGATAGATATGCTTGCAGCAGCAGGCCATAAAAGTCTATACGGCTTGCAAGGCACAGGAATATTAGTGCTGGGAGAAAGAATATTTAAACTTCGTCCTTTTAGAGAAGGCGGCACAGGGTTTGATTCAATTTCAGAATATCAACCTGTAAACTGGCCAGAAGCTTTTGAAGCTGGCACTCATAATGTTCCGGGTATTCTCTCCATGGGAGAGGGGCTGAAATTTATAAATGAAACGGGCATAAAAAATATAGCCGAAAGAGAGCTTTATCACATAGAAAGGCTGTGGGAATATTTATCTCATTTTGATAATATAGTCCTTTATGGTCCTAAACCAGATATGGCAAGGACTTCGGTGCTTTCTTTTAATGTGTTAGGGTGGGAAGCAGAAGATGTTGGTGTTGTTTTAAACCAAAACTATGATATACAAACTAGGTCTGGTCTTCAATGTTCCCCATTAACTCATCAGTTTTTAGGGACTTTCCCACAAGGGACTGTCAGGCTTAGCCCGGGATATTTTACAACAGATAAAGATATTGATATATTTTGCAATGCAATACGCCGTATAGCACAGGTTGATGTGCCGGTGTATTAATAATTAGGAGGATAATATGT
>CAMEZN010000077.1 GCA_945947845.1 uncultured Mucispirillum sp.
TTAAAAGATTTAGAAGATGTTTGGAAGCAGATTATTCCGAATGTAAGGCTTAAAAAAGAATTAAGTGAGAACAGCCCCCATGTTATACAGATTGTTGCACAAAATGAAGTTGTAGTGCTTGTTGTATTTGAGGTTAAGTTCGGTGAAGCTACTGGTATGATGAATATATGTCTGCCAGCCCTTATATTAGAGCCAATATTAAATAAAATAAGTTCTCAGGACTGGCTTATTGGTGCAAAGAAAGGCAGGTCTGGTGAATATGAATCCAGAATATTAGAGCTGCTTGAAAATATAAATGTTCCACTTATTGTAGAGCTTGGAAGAACAAAATTAAAGATAGGTGAAATACTTAATTTACGGGAAAACGATACTGTTATCCTTAGTAAAAAAGCTAAACGGCCTTTGAATATATATATTAGCAATAAACATAAATTTTTTGGAGCTTTGGGTATTCTTGGTATAAAAAAAGCTATCAAGATAACAAGAGCAACTACGGAGCAAGATGATGACAGAAACGGTTAATTTTATTACTAGTCCAAGCTTGGAAAAGTTTTCAGGGCTTGTTGTGTCTACATTTGCATCTTCTTTAACAGCTATAAGCTCTAGAACAGTAAATTTATCTCTTAGTGAGATGGTAAAATGTGATGCAGATTCACTGTTTTCTGCTTATGAAAATGAAACACTTGTTGTTGCAAAGGAAGATAATGGCAGCTATGAAACAGGTCTTCTTTTCAGAACAAGAGATATTACTAAACTTGCAGATTTTATGCTTGCAGGTGATGGTGAAAGTAAAGATGAGATAGATGATGATACGAAAGATGCTGTTCAGGAATTAACTTCACAGCTGCTTAGCAGTTTAAATGTTCCTTTTGAAGAGGCATTTAATAATAAGTTTTCATTTAAAAGTGAAGATGTAATAAAAAATACATCATCATCAATTTTTCAGTGTGCTGAATATTACTGTATTGATTTAACTGGTGATATTGATGGAGCTGAATTAAATTTTAGATTTTTTTGTGATACAAATATTGAATCAAAACTTGGCGGTGATGATGATAGTAACTTGGTAGATGATGGAAGCATAGAAGCTTTACTTGGCAATGCAGGCATATCATTTGATGAGGAGCCGGCTGATGGCACTAATGCTCCAAAAAACCTTGATTTACTTCTTGATATTGATATACCAA
Source organism: uncultured Mucispirillum sp. (assembly GCA_945947845.1). Classification (GTDB taxonomy): domain Bacteria; phylum Chrysiogenota; class Deferribacteres; order Deferribacterales; family Mucispirillaceae; genus Mucispirillum. Next base: position 1,188 of record CAMEZN010000077.1, read on the forward strand.
TAAGTGTAAGAATGGGCAGTGCTAAGTTATTTTTAAAAGATATTTTAGGACTTGGACCCGGTAACATAGTAGAATTAGAGCAAAATGCTGATGACCCTATTGAGCTTGCTATAAATGATAAAGTTATAGCAAGGGGAGAAGTTGTTATTGTTGATGGCTATTTTGGGTTTAGAATTAAAGAGATTGTCAGCAAAGCTGAACGGATTAAAAAATTAAAAGATTGACATATTAAAAAATAATGAATAAATATATAAGGATACTAACCTATAAATTGCGGAGGTTTAAATGGGTTACGAACACTCAATAATTACTGTTGATGATTCTTCTACTATGAGAAGAATTATTAAAAATACTCTTCAAAAACTTGGTTTTGAAACCATACTTGAAGCAGGAAATGGTGTAGAAGCTCTGGAAGTTATGTCTAAAAACAAGGTAGATATGATTGTTACAGACTGGAATATGCCAGAAATGGACGGTTTAACTTTCGTTAAGGCTGTTCGTGCAAAAGATGAGTATAAAGATTTACCTATTTTAATGATTACAACAGAAGCTGCAAAAGAAGATATTTTAACAGCATTACGCAGCGGTGTAAATAACTATGTTGTAAAACCTTTTACCCCTGAAACATTACAAGAAAAGGTATTTAAATTACTGGATTTATAAAATGAGCGAATTCAAAGACCTGAATGAATTATTGAGCATAGCACGCAACATTAATGAAGGTAAGTATGATGTTGTAGATGTTACTGTTGAGCCTGAAAGCGAGCTGTATGATATAGCTCAGTATTTTAATGATTCATTAAAGAAATTACAAACTGTTTCATCAGCCATAGAAGGAGCATACAGCGACCTGCCTGCTTTTGAAAAAGTGCTTAACGGTGTAATTAATGATTCTAAAAGTGCATCAGAAGATGTTCTGGCATTTGTAGATAAGATAAACTTTAATATTGATGATATTAAAGAAAATCTTGAGCTTGTAAGGCAGTTTATAACATCAGGGGATTATGCTCGTGCCGGCGGTATGCTTGACAGACTATCGGAGTGTGCCATTCAAGGTCAAGATATATGCTGTGATATAGTTTCTTCTTTGGAATTTAAAGAAGTAACAAAAGCAAAAATTGATGAAAGCATAAAAGTTGTCAACTCATTAGAAGAAAGATTAGCATCTGTTTTAATTAAGCTTGGTATAAAACAGAATGTTATAGATGTTGATGTTTTAGATAAATTTAAAGATACAAAAGAAATATTACAAGACCAGGATTTAGTTGATAAACTCCTTAAAGAATTTGGTGTATAAGGAAAGCAGGTGAATATATGAATAACGATGATATGCAGGAATTAGTTCAAGACTTTTTAGTTGAAACTAATGAAATAATTGAAAATTTAGACCATGACCTTGTTGAGCTTGAAAGTAACCAAAATGACTTGGAGCTTTTAAACAAAATATTCCGTGGTGCCCATACAATGAAAGGTTCATCTTCATTCCTTGGGTTTAATAAATTAGCAGAGCTTACTCACCATGCAGAAGATATATTAAATAAACTCCGTAAAGGTGAAATGGTAGTTACTCGCGAAATTATGGATACTCTTTTAGAGTTTGTAGATAAAACAAAACAGATTATAAGCGATATAGAAAATGGAACTGATACAACAGACTGCACTTCTGTTATTGAAGATTTAAAACTTGCAAGCGAAGGCAGGCTTACTGCAAAAAATAAAACAGCTCCAGCAGCACAGCAGTCAGCTCAGCCAGCTCAACCAGCAGCAGCTCCAGCTCCAAAACCACAGGCAGCACCAAAACAAGAGCCTGCAAAACAAACTCATCAGGCAACACAGGTTGAACAGACTATCCGTGTTGATGTAAGCCGTTTAGATTCACTTGTTAACTTAGTTGGTGAGCTTGTATTAAGTAGAAATATGCTTTCTCAGATTGCAGGTGAGCTTGAAAATAAATTTGAAAATGAATATCTTGTTGAGCAGCTTTTGGTTGCAACTAACTCAATAGGAATGAATACAACAGAATTACAACTTGCAATTATGAAAACAAGAATGATTGCAATTGGTAAAGTATTTAATAAATTTCCAAGGGTTGTCCGTGATATAGCAAGGGATACAGGTAAAGAAATTGAATTAATTATTTCAGGTGAAGAAACAGAGCTTGATAAACAAGTTATTGAATCTATTGGAGACCCGCTTTTACACATGATTAGAAACTCATGCGACCATGGTGTAGAAACTCCAGAAGTCCGCCTTGCAAAAGGAAAACCAAGAATGGGCACAGTTAATTTATCAGCATATCATGAAGGTAACCATGTTGTTATTGAAATTAAAGATGATGGGGCTGGTATGGACCCTGATAAATTAAAAAGAAAAGCAATAGAAAAAGGTGTAATTACAGTTGATGAAGCAAACAGCATGGACGATAAACAGGCTTTTTCATTAATTTTTAAACCGGGTTTTTCTACTGCTGAAAAAATAACAAATATATCAGGCCGTGGCGTTGGTATGGACGTTGTCCGCACAAATATTGAAAAATTAAATGGTATTATTACTATTGATTCTAAAATAAATGAAGGTTCAACATTTTACTTAAAACTTCCATTAACACTTGCCATTATTCAAGCACTTCTTGTTGAAGTAGCTGGTGAAACATTTGCTATACCACTTGCATCAGTTGTAGAAACTGTTCGTATTACAAATGAAGAAATTCACTCATTTGAAGGCAGGGAAGTATTGAAATTAAGAGATAGAGTATTATCTCTTATCAGGCTTGATGAAGCTTTTGCTCTTGATGAGTTAGAGCAAGATGAAATATATGTAGTAGTTGTTGCTCTGGCAGAAAAACAATTAGGTTTTATAGTTGATAAGTTAATCGGACAGGAAGAAATAGTTATTAAATCTCTTGGTGATTATTTAGGTGGAAATCCGGGTATTGCTGGTGCTACTATTACAGGGGACGGCCGTGTAAGGTTGATTTTAGATGTAGCAGGTGTAATAGAAGTAGCACAAAATATGCCTAGAAGGATAAGAAATACTAAAAAACTTTCATCAAATAAACGGTCTAATATTCAGGCTTCTACAAAGAAAACAAATGCTGTGAAAGTCTTAATATGTGATGATTCATCAACTGATAGAAAAATCACTAAGAAAGTGCTTGAATCACAAGACTGGATAGAAACAGTTGAAGCACCATCTGGTAAAGATGCTCTAAACATTCTTGATAGAGATAACAGTGTTGACTTAATAATAAGTGATATAATGATGCCAGATATGGACGGGTTTAGACTTGCCCGCAGTATTAGAGAAAAGGGTTATGACACACCAATAATAGCAATGTCTGCAAGAATGGAGCCTTCTGATAGGAAAAAAATGAATGCTTCTGGTATGAATGCATTTATACAAAAACCAATTAATCAGCAGCTTTTATTGGATAAAATTGATGAGCTTATCTCTCAAAAAAATAATAACGGTTAGTTTAACTGTTATAATACTATTAATATTATTAGTTAAAGTTGCTGCGGCACGAGTATATATCTATGAAGTAACCACCGCAGCAACTCGTTTTCAAACTGCATCAAAACTGCCGCCTGATGCTTTTTTATATTATAATGGCGGCTATGATATAATATATGACCTTAAAGTAATTGCCACATATCCTGATGAGAAAATGGCTCAGGCATTAAAGGATTATAATCTTGAAGAAAATAACAGTAACAGTCTTGTTCATAACCCTGTTCCTAGCAACATACCAAGAAAACCATATTATTGGTGGCGATAAACTGTATGCTGCTACCTATGCAGAGCAGAACATGTATGAAGTTAAAATTGAGAATAATTTATCTAAAATCATTACTACAATGACAGTTATGGCAATGACAGAGCAGGAAGCACATGATAATGTGGCATTAAATGGCTGGACAGTTATTGGTGTTAGACTAATTAAGGAAAGAGTGAAAGATGAATATACTCTTTCTACTGATTACATAAAGACAGAGATTCCAAACAAGATAGAACTTGAAGATGCCATAGAAATCCCAGAAATCAAGGATAATAAAAGTAATGTAGTAGTATCAAAAGAAAGCGGCAATAAAAATATAGCAGATAATTTAAACCTTGTTCCCACATCAAAAGATTTAGAATTGATTTTAACAATACATTTTCAACTTGGCAATGTAGCCCCTATATTTGATGATAAAATTTCAGAAATATTTGATAAACTGCCAAAAGATAGAGATTATGTTTTATTTGGCAATGCAGATGATGTGGCAGTAGGAAAAAATGCAACATATAACAATAACTATGAATTATCATATTTAAGAGCTGAGCACATAAAAAAACTACTTATTGAAAAAGGATATAATGCCGATAGGATAAGAACAATAGGCTTAGGCACAAGATATCCTCTGGAAAAAAACAGTAAAAAAGGCAGCCTGAAAAATAGACGAGTAGAGATATATGGATTCAGAACGCAAGGCTAGATACGAACAGCTTTATAACATTAAGCTAACAGAATTTTATAATTTTGTCAGTGAAGTTATGGGTGATTTCAACTATTCACTTCATAGAACAGTTAAAGACATAGAAAATAAGCGCCGAATTGAAATATGGGCTTATCAAAGTCGTGAAGACCAAGCAGCTGTTGTGTGGATAGAAGTAGTAAAGCCGGGGGAAGTATTAGACCCATACATTACAACTGATGTTTTAAGAACAATGAACGATGAAAATGTTACTCGTTTATTCTTTTTTACAAACGGTCAGATGAGCCCGGAAGAAAAAGATGTTTTAGAAGGTTCTAACCACTTTGTTTTTGGAACTGATGAGATAGTTGAAACTTTAATAGCCATAGATATGAAACGTTCTATTAAAGTTGTCCGCAAGCGAAAAAAAGTGAAAGTTCCATCAGCTATGGTTCTAATAAAAAACTTTTTAAAAGCTAATAAGGTAACAAGGCGGGAAATTAAGCTAAAAACAAGTGCTGTGCCTGAGCTTGCATCTCAATATTATAAACTTATCCGCAGAGTATTAAATGAAATAGATAGAATACCAGATATTAATGATATTCCAGCTCAGTCAAGAGAACGGCTTAAAAAAATACAGTATGACTTACTGCCTGAACTTTTAAAAACACCATATTATACTTTTACATATCAGTTTGTATATTTAAGAAATGCTCTTTTTTCCTTAATTGAATATACAATTATATATATAGGCAATATTATTGAGTATGAATCAGAAGATGATTTAAAGAAAAATAGAGAAGTTATAGAAGAAATTATGAGTAAACTTGATAATGTTGATGAAGAAATTGCAAATTATAAGTCTGACCTTATGTTCACTTCTGAAAAAATAGCATTAAAATTAATAATGTATGCTGGAATATTTAGTATTATAGCAGTCTTTATTATGATTGTATTAAAATTCACAAGATAATATAAAGGCATATAGAAATGACTGAAACTATGTTTATTATAAAAAGCAGCATAAAAGATATATGCGGTATTAAATAATCACTCTATTATCTTAACTATAAAAAATAAAAAAACATAATCTTACTATTGTAAAATAAAAATCTTTTTTGTATAATTATATAGTTAAAAACAAGTAATAGAAGTATATTGCAGAGTGGGTATATGGATTTAAACACATTAACAAGGCTTTTTGATGGTCTTGATTCATACATTATAGCAGTTGATAGTGAATTTAATATAAAATTCACAAATGGCAGAGTATCATTAATTTCAGGCAGACACCCAGATGAAATGATAAATAAAAAATGCTATAATATTATTCATGGATACAATAAACCCTGCAAAAACTGTCCTATTGCAGAAAATAAAAATTTTTCTGGAACAAAAGTTATCATAAAAGATATTGTTACATATAAAGGTGAAAGAATGTTCGCCCGCTCAGCCTTCACCCGCATATCTGATGATTTATATGTATCATCTTTCATTGATATAACAGATATAGAAAGAGAACGTCTAGATTTAACTCATACCAGTAAAGAATCAAAAGCCAATAATTTCAGACTAACTCATGAAAGAAATATTAGAGATAATGAAATTGTATTTCTTGAAAAAGCCATTGATAATATGGCACAAGGCATTATGATTGTTGATGATGAATATAATATTAAAACAATTAATAAAATGCTGAAAGAAACATCAGAACTTGGCAGAAAAGGTTTGGAAAATATCAAATCTTATAATGTATATGGCTTTGATGAACCATGTAAAGACTGTCCATTTAAAACAACTAATATTAAAGCATTAAGACAAATGCATGATAAGCATATGACAATTATGTTTTCTAAATTTGATAAATATATTGTTGAAAGTTTAAGAGATACAACAAGAGAAATTAAACTTATTGATGATATAAGGGAAAGTCAGGAAGAAATAAAAGAA
>CAMEZN010000078.1 GCA_945947845.1 uncultured Mucispirillum sp.
CTCTTCTGCTTCTTTTGGCAGTTTATCAAATTCCAGTGATGCAGCAGTATCTAAATCTTCTGCATAACCATTATCTGTTAAATCATCAGGCTGCACTTCTTCTAAGTTTTCTAAATATTCCTTTTTAGAAAGTCCGTCTATTGCTTCACCAGTAACCAAAGTTGCAGCAGGTGCAACATAATCATCATTATCTCTTGCAAAATCTGCCTCAGCTATTTTTTCAACGATACCAGCTGGCATCATATCTGCATCAGACGATAGTTTTTCATTTAATGATTGAGAATCAAATGGCTTGACAAGATAATCATCAGCACCTGTTTTTTCCAAGTCGCTTTCATCAAACCTGTCAAATGCACCTACAAGAAGTATGATAGATGCAGAAGGCTGTGCTCCTTTTAATTCTTTTATATATTCTGATATGATAATGTTATCAAGCTTATTATCAAGCAGAATATAGTCATACTGTTCAGACTGCATTTTTAAAGCTGCATCTTCTTTGGAGAAAACTTTAACAATGTCATACCTGTCTACATCAATAGAAAGGTCAATTACTCGGTGTATTGTAACACTGTCATCAATAAGAAGTACTTTACTTTTCATTATAAGCCCTCGGAAAGTTATATTATAAGTTATAGTAACATATCATTATATATGAAAAAAAGCAAATTTTATTTATAAAGACAAGCTAAAAAATACATTTTTTTGACATATTCAGCATTATCTAAAAAATTTTTTTTGATTTATAATATACTGAATAAGGATTTATACATTATTTTTTACACTGGAACTTAAATTTATTATGCTGATATTTCTATTTTCTTTTAATATACATAGCATCGCCATAACTAAAAAATCTGTAATTTTCCTGCACAGCTTTGCTGTATGCCTGCATTATTAATTCATACCCTCCAAGAGCTGTAACCATTGCCAATAAAGTAGATTTCGGCAGATGAAAATTAGTTATCATATTATCTACTATTTTAAAATCATAAGGCTCCATAATAAATATATTTGATGAATTTTCACCTGCTTTGACAATACCTTTATCATCAACTGCACTTTCTAATGCTCTAACACTTGTAGAGCCTACCGCAGTCAATTTTTTACCCTTGGATTTTAATATATTAATTTTTTCAGCCGCCTCTTCTGATATATAATATCTTTCATAGTGCATCTCATGGTCTTCCATATACTCTGTTTTGACTGGTCTGAAAGTTCCAAGCCCTACATCAAGAGTAAGCTCTACTATTTCTATACCCTTATTTTTTAATGCTGTCATCAGCTCTTCCGTAAAATGAAGCCCCGCAGTTGGAGCTGCTGATGAACCAGTATTTTTTGCATATACTGTTTGATAATCTATTTTATCCTGCTGTGTATCCTGCCTGTCAATATATGGTGGAAGGGGCACATGACCTTTTTCCTGCATAATTTTTTCTATATCATTTTCTGCCTCTATAAGCCATAAACCGTCCTGCATTTTTTCAAGCAAAATAAAATCCATACCTTCTGCTATTATCTTATCCCCAGCCTTAAATTTTCCACGAACAAGACCTTTAAAATGAGTATTATCAATAACATCTGTAACAAATACTTCTGATGCTCCGCCTGTAACTTTTTTAGCATGCAGCCTTGCATTTCTCACTTTTGTATTATTTACTACTAAAAATGATGTATCATCTAAAATATTTAATATGTCTGAAAATATATGGTGTGAAATACTGTTATTAAAAGTATCCACCATCATAAGCCTGCACTTATCCCGCATAGAAGCAGGATAAAGTGCTATTAATTCTTTCGGAAGGTCATAATTAAATTTATCTACTTTCGTTGCCATTATTTTGCATTGTGAGCAATAAAGCTTTTTAAATCATGTAATTCAGGGTCAATTTTATATGAAACTTTCTTTCTATCTTCTAATTCATGAATACCCTCTGGCATTTCTGGCCATACACCTAATACTTCATGAATTACATCTGGAAATTTTGCAGGGTGAGCAGTTGATAAACAAACTGTATTATCTGCTACTATCTCCATTTGTCTTGCTGCATAAATACCGCATGCAGTGTGTGGGTCAACAACATAGTCAGATTGCTCAAATACTTTTCTAATTGTTTCTTTCATATCTTCATCTGATGCTTCCCCAGCTATAAAGTCCCTTTGCAGCTGACCTAATAAATGACCGCGGATATCTATCTCCCTTTCCACTCTTAAAAGTTCCATTGCTTCTGCTACTTTATTACTATCTTCACCAAATAAATAATAAAGATATCTTTCAAAGTTACTTGCAACTTGAATATCCATAGCAGGACTTATTGTTGGGTGCACTCTCTCTATACTGTAATCACCAAACTTCACAGCCCTTGTTAATATATTATTTCTATTAGTTGCAATCATAAGTTTTCCAATTGGAAGCCCCATTCTGCGAGCTAAATAACCTGCAAACACATTACCAAAGTTACCTGTTGGCACTACCACATTTATTTCATCACCAACTCTATGAACAGTCTTAAAATATATCCAGAAATAATATACAGTTTGAGCTAAAATTCTTGCCCAGTTAATAGAGTTTACTGCTCCTAGATTAAATTCTTCTTTAAACTCTAAATCATTAAATGTGCGTTTCACTAAGTCCTGGCAGTTATCAAAGTTGCCACCGATTTCTATGCTGAATACATTAGATGATTCTGTTGTTGTCATCTGCATTTCCTGCACTTGACTTACTCTGTTTGCAGGATACAGCATGAAAATATTTATATTCTTTTTACCTTTTACACCGTAAATTGAAGCACTGCCTGTATCACCACTTGTTGCACCTAAAATATTAAGCTTCTGACCTCTTTTTGTTAAAATGTATTCAAAAAGATTACCTAAAAACTGCAGGGCTACATCTTTAAATGAATATGTAGGTCCATGATATAACTCTGCTACCCGCATACCAGCAGCTTTCCTTACAGGTATCATATTAACAGAATCATATTTTGCATAACTTTTTTGGATAATCCCCATAAGGTCATGAGAAGGTATTCCTTCCTGATATCTATTCATTATTTCATAAGCAAGCTTTGTATAAGGAAGCTCTGATAAATGTTTTAAATCTTTCTCATTTAAACTAGGTATTTTCTCAGGTATTAAAAGCCCGCCATCACTTGCAAGCCCCATCATAACAGCTTCTTCAAAAGAAAGCCCTGAAACTCCACCTCTTGTGCTTTTATAACGCATATTTTTCTCCTGCTTAATTATAATATCCATAACACTATATATGTAATTTATTATTACTGCAATAATAAAATATATTTATACCTATTATACTTTTTTAACCAGTAAATAATCTATATACTTCTTGTTATAGGAAAAATTTTCCTAATTACTTACAAAAAAACCCGCCTTATTTTTAGGCGGGTATATAGATATTTATTAATAATAAATTACATTAATTCAATACCAGTAAAGAAAAATGCAACTTCTTCTGCTGCTGTTTCTTGTGCATCAGAACCATGAACTGCATTATTATCAATATTTTTTCCATATAATTTACGGAGAGTATTAGCCTCTGCTGCTTCTGGATTAGTAGCACCCATTAATGCTCTCCAATCTTTAATTGCATTTTCTTTTTCTAAACACATAACTATACATGGGCCTGAACTCATGAAATTTGTTAAATCATTATAAAAAGGTCTTTCCCTGTGAACGAAATAAAATCTTTCTGCAATAGCTTTTGTCATATGGATTTTTTTCATAGCTTTAATAGTGAAACCTTCTGCTTCTATTCTATCAATGATTTTACCTGCATTTTTAGCAGCAACTGCATCTGGTTTAATAATTGCAAATGTTTTTTCTAACATTATTGTCTCCTTTTTTCTTATTTTCCAGTTTTTAATGTATGCTTTTACTATTTTTTTTATATAATTTCAAGATATTTTAAATATATCTGCATAATTTAGCCAATAATTATTGCAATAAAATCTAATTTACCATTTTTAGATGCAAGCCCATGGTGCTCACCTTTATTGCACAGCATAACATCATTAACAGTTACTTCCACTTCTTTACCATTATCATTATATACACCAGTGCCTTCTGTAATAATATATATTTCTAAATCATCTATATGCTGGTGATAACCTATTGCAGAATCTTCTTTTAATCTCATGTGATTAAATGCTTTTACTTTACCGTCTATACCCTTTAAAATTTCATAAGGAAAACTAAATGCAGTTCCTTTTCCATTTCTTGGTGCAGACATTTCCATTGGGTTAATGTGTTCAAATTTTGTAATCATATTATACCTCTATTAAAAATTTTAACCTTAAAATTTTTAAAATATGCTCTGACGAAATAAATTCGTCTACTGCTTATATTATTTTATCACAATTTATAGCATATAAAACAAAATCAGTTTTAAAATCAAAAATATTAAAACTCAATTTCTTTTGCTTTATATTCTATAACTTTTATATATTTATCAATATCCTTTTTAGGAATAGTATTTTTTTCTGGAACCATTATAACTTCTATCTTTTTATAATAATTCCACATATCTATCTCTATTATATCACCCGCTTTTAATTGCAGGGCAGGTTTGGAGTCTCTACCATTTACTTTAATAAAACCTTCATCAGCTGCTTCATTGGCAACAGTTCTTCTCTTTATAAGCTGGGCTGTTTTCAAAAACTTATCTAGTCTCATTATTTTACCTTAAATCTGTCTGATGCTTTTAATACAATAATAGTTTCTTTATGCTTTTTCAGCCATTCTGCAACAGATTTTGCAAAAAGTGATTCTCCTATTGCATTTCTTATTTTAGTTTCTGTTTCATTATCTATTGTATATTTACTTGCAAACTCATCTACATAACATACTGCCCATAAATCATTATATTTAAAAGGCTCTGTCATTCCGCCATTCTGTTTTTTTTCCAGTGCCTGCTCCATTTCAATAGGAACATATGTTACATCAACCCAGCCAATATCGCCACCCTTTGCTGCACTTATATCTAATGAGTTCTTTAATGCCTCATCACTAAAATCTGCACTAGATTTTATCCGCTTAATAATTTTTTTAATATCAGACTTTGACTGAGCAGTTATAAGCCTTAACTTATATCTATCCTTCAACCCATACTCATCGCCTTTCTCATCTACCATATTATGAACATCTTCTTCTGTAATAACAACCTGTGGCATAAATATTTGACCGCGGATTCTTGCCTGAATAATCTGCCCCTTTATCTGATAACGATATTGAGCTAAACTTAAACCTTCCTTAGCTATCATTTTTTCAAACTGCTCTAAACTTACCTTATTATTAGCAGCAATCTCATTTACAGCCCTGTCCACCTCTGCATCAGTTACCTTAATACCCTCTCTTTCTGCTGCTATCTCCATAATAGTAGCTTCAATTAAAAAATCCAATGCCTGTGATTTATACTGTTCAAGCTGTGCATTTCTTGTTTCTTCATCAGGAATAGCTAATATCTTCTTATATGTGGCAGGGTCAAGCCCCTCTATATCATAAGATGTAATTATCTTATTGCCAACATGAGCCTCTATCTTACCTATTATTTCCGCTTTTAGCTGATACGGAAGCACCAGAAAGGTCAATATCAGTAAGGTATTCAATATCTGCATTTTTGTAAAGTTCATTAATTAATTCCTCTATTTTTTTATCCTGCTCTTTATTATAAAGAGAAAAATGTATTTGTGTTTTTACATCATCATAATCTATCTTTCTTGGTTTACGATATTCCTTTACTAAAAATATATGATAGCCATATTCACTTTTTACAATGTTACTTATTTTACCCGGTTTTAACTTAAAAGCTTCACCAAAAATTTCTGGATAATCTGTATTAATAATAAAACCTAAATCACCACCATCTTCTTTTTCAGGACCTTCTGAATATCTTGAAGCAACTTCATTAAATGCAAGCCCCCGTTTTAACTCTGCCATTGCCTTTTCTGCCACTTGTTTATCTGTTGTAAAAATTTGAAAAAGATGAGCTTTTTGTGATGGCTCTTTACTGCTGTATTGCTCTATATATTCCTGCCTGATTTCATCTTCTTTTATATCTATATCACTATTTATCATATCAGAAATTAAAGTTTCTACCATAAACTTTTCTCGTAATATTTGTGAAAGTGCTTGTGCATCTGTATCAAATGAACCAGAATATACTTTTAAATCCTGAGTGCCTGCTTCTGATAAAAAACTTTCTGTAACTGCATTTATTTTCTTTTCATCTATTTGTATATTACGGCGCTCAGCTTCCTGCAACAGCAGGTTATGCTCAATAAAATTTTGAACAAGGTATTTTTTTACTTCCTGATTTTTTAAATCTTTTTCATTCATTTCTTTTAATACAACACCTGCAAATTTAAAAAAATCATCAGTATATAGTGTTTTACCATTTATCACTACATAAGCCGTTCTGTTATCTTTTTGAGCATCAGCATTTTCTGACTTATTATTCTTATCAAACAGATTACAGCCTGTTGTAATAAATAATAATATTATGATTAAAACCTGCAACTTTTTCATCTACTCTCCTTATTCTCAACAATTCCTTGAAAGTGTATATAAATCTTGAAAAAAATCTGCCGTTACTTTCAATGGCTCATTTCCATTTACTGCCAGTGAAAGCTCATACTCTGAAATAAACCTATATAATATCTTTCTTTCTTGGCTGCATTTTACTATTAATGCAGGATTTAACTTTGTTTCTTTTGCAAATGTTACTTTTACTGCACCAGATTTTGAAAGCATAAGCTTTTCTGCACCCAGCATACTTGTAAAATTTTTTATAAGCATTATCATAGAGAGATTTAAAACTTCTTCTGGCAGCACTCCATACCCTGCCTCTATCTCCTGCAAAAGTTCCTGCATACTATTAATATCATAAATATCTGCAAACCGTCTATAAAAATCAAATCGTATCCGTGGATTTTCTATATAATCTGCTGGAATAAAATAGGCTATGTTAGAATTTATCTCTGTATCTGTAATATTTGTATACTCCCCTTTCATTTCCTGCACTGCTTCTTCTATCATAGCAACATATAATTCATAACCTACCCGCACTACAAAGCCAGACTGTTCTGCTCCTAAAATATTACCAGCACCCCTTAACTGTAAATCATACATAGCAATTTTAAAACCGCTGCCTAAATCAGATAACTGCTGGATAATAGAAAGCCTTTTTTGTGCTATATCATTTAACCGGGCAAAATCATCTACTGCCAAATAGCAGTAACCCCGCCTGTCGCTTCTGCCTACTCTGCCTTTTAACTGGTAAAGCTGGGAAAGTCCGAAATGAGCTGCATTATTAATTACGATAGTATTTACATTTGGAATATTGATACCATTTTCAATAATAGTTGTTGCAACAAGCACATCTATTTCACCATTATAAAAAGATGAAAGTATATTTTCCATTGTTTTTGCGTCCATCTGACCATGTGCATAATCCACCCTTGCAAGTGGAAGTTCTCTTTTTATCTCTATGGCTGCTTCTTCTATATCCTGCACTTTGTTGTGAAGAAAAAATACCTGTCCGCCTCTTTCAAGC
>CAMEZN010000079.1 GCA_945947845.1 uncultured Mucispirillum sp.
TTCATTATTCAAAGAAGGTGCATTAGTTGAAAATGATTCATCTGATTATGGTCTATTTTGCAGCAGGGAAAAACAGGGAGCAAATACTGCAAAATGCAGCCTGAAATATAAAGATAATGAGATATTATCTGATGAAATAGCTGTAAAGGGAGTTAAAATTCTTACTACTGCACAAAAGACAGATGAATTAAAGCCCTATAAGATAGAAACATCAGCATACGGTATGGCATTAGGGTATTTTTTAGGGAAAGAGAATGGATATTTTATAGCAATTAATGAACGAACATCTGTTATCGTATATGAGATAAAAGACGGTATGCTGGTAGAAAAAACTTCTGTTCATTCAATTGGTGAAAATATAGTAAACATAGAAGCTGTTGATTTAAATAATAACGGTAAAGATGAACTATTTATTTCAGCAGTAACAAAGAAAAATCAGCCTTCATCATATATATTTGAATATGATAATGGAAAGTTTAATATATTGCAGAAAGATATACCTTACTTTTTTAGGACATATTATGTAAACGGAAGTAAACATATTATATGCCAAAGTTATACAGAAGGTGCAATGACTGGTATGATTTATGGTGTGGAGTATGTGGAAGCAGAGAATAAATATTCCTTTTCTACTCCATACAGCCGCAGTTATGGTGCAGCAATATATGGTTTTGGTTTTATTAAGGGAAGTAATAATAAAGATGATGAAATAATGTTTTTTAACAGGCATGGGGAACTTAGTTTAAGCGATGGTGATGGTATTAAGATATATAAAGAATTAGATTATGGAAATACACCAAATTATCTTGAATATGCAGAAAAATTAAATACTGGTATAAATGTTGCTGCAACAGGTGATACTGCTGGTTTTTTTGTATATGATGAACAGAGTATTATTGTGCCGGTTTATCAAAGAATAATACAAATGCAGGACGGCTCAATAATGCTTTATTCTAATAAGCTTGCTAAGATGAATGTTATAGGAAAATATAAGTCTGCAAAAATTGGTTCTTATTTTTTTACTGATAAAATGGTGCCAGTATGGGAAAAGAAAGTATCTGGAAATGCTGTATCAGATATTGATATAACAAGCGACGGCAGCTATATTGCTTATATTGTTTCAAATAATAAAAATGGACTTAGTAAATCATTTTTATATATGATAGATACGCAGCTTTAATATAGATAAGCAGAAGATAAATAAAAATTTTGCACAGCAAAGTATACATTTTTACAGTTATATTTTATGTGTATATCTGCTGGATAAGAATATTATTAATTCAGCAGTCCGTTTATTTCAAAGAATTTTTGTATTTGTCTAAAATATTCAAATACTATTTTTTCATAAGCAATATAGAAAAGCTGCATGGAAGCTATAAGCATAAGCACCCCTATGGTAATTTTAACAGGGAAGCCTATAACCATAATATTCATTTGCGGAACAAGCCTTGCAAGCATACCCATAATAACATTGGTAATCATAAGAGCAATGAAAACAGGGGCTGTTATTTGGATAGCAACAATAAAAATTTTAATGAAAGTTGTAAGTATAAACATTAAGGCATCTTTATTGAAAGTAAAATCTCCAACAGGCATAAACTCAAAGGATTGTCCTACTGCTCGTAAAAATATATGATGTCCATATATACCAAGATATATTAGAGTTCCTAAAATATTGTAAATCTGGCCAGAAAAAGATACATTTGCATTAGTAGAAGGGTCAATAACACTAACCATACTAAAACCTATCTGATAGTCAACCAAATAGCCGCCAAGTTGAAGCCCTGAAAAAAGAAGGCTTGTCATACCGCCAATACATACACCTATCAATATTTCTTTTGCAACACTTATTACAAGCCATAAAATATTAGGGTCTGTAATAGTAACAGGAGTAACAACAGGCAGTAAAAGTAGAGAGATGATTAACACTAAAATCATACGGACAGGGTTTAAAAGTGATGAACTGCTAAAAACTGGTGCTGTAAAAAACAAGCCGCCCATTCGCATGATTATCAAAAAATATGTAAGCAGTCGGCTTGGTTCAAAAAGGTCAGTAAACCCCATAATAATTACCTAAAAGTTATTATATTTTGATATATATTCTTTAATACCGTCATATATACCTTTTGCAACTTTTTTCCTGTAAGCAGATGATTTTAATTTTGAAGCATCATCATTATTTGATAAAAATCCAGTTTCAACAAGTATTGCAGGCATTGTAGCACCAACAAGCACATAAAAAGGTGCTTGTTTTACCCCAAGGTTTTGTTTAGATGAAGCATTAACATTTTTAACAAGGCAGCTTTGCACAGAACCTGCAAGAGAAACAGATTCTTCTAATTTAGAATATTTTAAAATATCTTTTAAAATACCCTGCAAGTCAGAAATAGATTTAGTTGTTGCTTGGTTTTCAAGTGCTGCCACTTCTAATGCAGCCCTGTCATTTGTAACGTTAAATACAAAAGTTTCAAGTCCAGAAGCTGCTCTATTTTTAGCTGCATTAGCATGTATAGAAACAAATATATCAGCCTTTAATTTATTAGCGATTGCAGTTCTTTCTTCAAGTGGTATAAAAATATCTTTATTTCTAGTAAGATGTATATTTAAGTCAGGGTCAGCCTTTAAATAGTCATAAAGATATTTACTGATTTCAAGCACAATATCTTTTTCTTTTAAGCCGTTATATACTGCTCCGGGGTCTTTTCCACCATGTCCGGGGTCAATAACAATAGTTCTTATTTTAAGCCCTAATGCAGCCCCAAGAGTAATATCTTTTGGCAGGTCATCTGGTCTTCTAGTTTTAATATCAGAAGTATTTTTATTATTCTGTGCTGTTTGAACATTAGAAGTAATAACTGGTCTTTTAACTTCTTCTTTTCTTTCAGCAGAGAATACATCAACTACAATCCGGCTTGGGTTGCTCATTTGAAAAACAGTGAAATCCTTAACATTTTCAGAATCAAGCACCACACGAGTTCTTTTATCCTGTGGGTGATATCCAAGGCGGACAGCACTTAAAAGCCCGTCTTTTATAGATAGATTTCTTGAAACATTGCTGCCAAGAATAGAATTATTAATATCAATAGTAAGTCTAGGCGGTTTGTGTAAAGCAGCATCAGCTTTAAGCCAATGGCTTGAATATTCTGCATTATTTGATAAATCTATTACAATTCTTGTATAATCTTGGTCAGAAAAATATCTTATGCCATGAACATTAACTGTTTTTCCAGATGCAGTAGCACCAGAATCCTGTCCAGCAGAAACTGATACTACATCTTTATCATCTTCTTCTGCAATATTTTTAACAGGCTGAGTAACAGGTTCTTTTACTGGCTGTTTTACTTGGTTATTTGCTGTAATAACTGGATTTGGTCTTGTAATAGTTGAGCGGTTATTTGTGCCAAGAGAAGCAAGTTTTTTTTCAGCTTCACGAGCTTCTGCACTATTTGGGTGTTTTTGAATCAGCTTATTTAATGTAAATTTAGCAGAAGTGCTGTCTCTTCTTGCAAGAAAAATATCTGCACTTTCTAAATAAGCCCTTCTTGCAGCAGGTGATGAAAATGCACCCTGCACCATTCTATAATAATTAAGTGATTTATCTAAATCAATCTGCATATTAAACCGCTCAAACGAACGTCTGTATGCTCTTGCAGCACCTAGTAGTGCATCATCAGCATATTTGCCAGATGGATTTTCAGCATAAATTTTATAAAATTTATCACCCATTGTAGTGTATGATTTCCTGCCTATTTGAGCAGTTCTATCAAGTAATGTTAAATCTTTATACATATCATCAATCTGCCCTGCATAAACAAAAGCTGATGAAAAAATAATATATAAAACTACAAAAAATGATAATTTAAATCTATTAATTATATACATTTACACCTGCGGTAATATTTATAAAATCAAATAATTATAATATCAATAATATATGAAAATATCAATTAATTTTTGATTATAATATATTTTTAATTCATTGTAAAAGCAAAACATTAAAAAAAGTTTTTTTTCTTAAAAAAGAATACTAATACAAATGAAACTGCAAACATAACAAATACACTGACAGCAAATCCATACGGATATGATGAAAAAGGAATGTTTTCAAAATTCATTCCAAAAATCCCACCTATTACCATTGGCGGCAGCATTAGTGTAGAAAGCATAGTTAATATATTAATAAATTTATTTGATTTTAACTGCATTCTTGACATATTTTCATCATATACTGAGCGGATAGAGTCTTTACAGTATAAAATAGCTTCATTTAAATACATTGCATGTTCAAATAAGTCTTCATAATAAGGCACAATAGAGATATTATTATCATTACTGTGTTCTATGGAAAGTTTTAGAAGCTGGTTTACAACATCATAAGATGCTCTTGTATGTCTTGATAAAAAATTAATATGCCTTTTTAATGTAAAAAGTTCAGAAGTATCACATGGGCATGTAACATCTTGTGTCATTGTGTCTTCTAAACTGTCAACTGAAAGGTTTATGGAATTTAATATCATAATATAGTTATCTATCATAGCATCTATCAAAGCATATAATAAATAATCACTTCCTCTGGTATAAAAATTATTAAAATGTTTGTAAATCCTTTGCAAAACAATATTAAATTCATCGCAGTGATATTCTTCAAAAGTAATTAAAAAATTATCCTTATGAATAAAAGATATTTGATTATCCTGCATATTTGTATTAATACTTAAAGACCGCATAATAATAAAATTGTAATCAAAAGTATCATCAAATTTAGGGTTATGGTATGTTTCAAAAACATCTTCTAATGTAAGGCTGTCAATATTAAAAGGCTTTAAAGCTTCAAGCACTTTTTCACTATCAGAAAGCCCTGTAATTCTTACCCATGTAATGCTGTTATCTTTTTTATCATAATCAATAACATCACTTTCTACAACTTTATCGCTCATAATTTTGCAGCATGTAATATTTGTCTGGATAGGTGCTGTATCCCCTTCATAAATAATTGTGCCGGGAGCTGCCCCTTTTGATTTAAAGAAAAGTTTTTTATTCATACTACTGCTCTCTTACTTTAATTTTTGAAAATCAAAGTGGTTTAAAACCATATATAGTAATAAGATTAAATCTGATTACATATATCTATTTAGAATTTTATATAAGTTTACTGTTTAATTTTTGGTTTGTGCACAAAGTGCATACATTGGCTGCCGGAATTTCTAAATACTTCTAATGATGGTATCATTTTAGACTTAAAGCCAATAGCCTTGCAGGCATAAGGAGTTGCTGGCTGCCATGTAATTTGTAAATGTATACAGTCAAAACAGTTTATTCTTTTTTGATTATTTTCTTTCATAGTAGGTATATAAAATAGTTATTAAAAAATTGCAAGCAGTGAATTTATCTGCATTACTTTCATTTTGAAAAAATGGTGGTAAGTAAATTGAATTTATATAATTAATGGTTTATAAAAACCCTGCTGCCTTTTTAAGCAGCAGAGTATATTTTTATAATAGTTATTATAATTTAAAGAAAGAAGCTTCTTCTTTTAACTGTTTAGAAATAGTTTCTAGTTTTTCAACTTCTTTAACATTTTCCTGCATCATGCTTTGAGTATTAGATGACATATCAGCCATTTCTGCAAGATAAGTTTCAATAGTATGTATACCATTTTCTTGTTCAGTAGAAGATGTGCTTACATCTTGTGCCATTGTAAGAGAATCATTTGCCTGTTTTTGAATTTCGTTTAATATTTCACTTGTTATTCCAGCAAGTTCTAGACCTTTTTCAACCTGTGGCAGAGTTTGCTCCATAGCAGATACTGTTATTTCAATTTCTTTTTGAATTTCAGTAATCATATTAGTGATTTGTGCAGTAGTATCACCTGTTCTTTCAGCCAGTTTCCTAACTTCATCAGCAACAACTGCAAACCCTCTTCCATGTTCACCAGCCCTTGCAGCTTCAATAGCAGCATTTAATGCAAGCAGGTTAGTTTGGTCAGCAACTTCTGCAATTAAGCCTGCACTGCCGCTGATTTCTGTTGATTTATCTTTAAGGTTTCTAATTTTTTCAGCAGTTTCAAGCACAGTAGAGCTTACTTTATTAATAGCTTCAGTAGTATTATTCATTGCCTCATTACCTTTTTTAGAAAGCTCTAATGTTTTTTCAGAATTTTGTTCTGTCTGCCTTGCGATTTCAGCAATCTTTGCTGTTCCTGCACTAATAATTTTTATTTGGTCCACACTTCGCATAGATGCTGCATGCTGTTCTTCTGCTGCATTTTGTGCCTGATTTGATGAATTTGCCACAACATTAGTGCTTCTTCCTAAATCATCAGCAGAATGTTGAATATTTTTAATAACATTTCTTAAATGTCCCTGCATAAATACAATATGGGAAAGCATACTTTCTGTATTATTAGGGTTAGTTTTAATTTCATGTGATAAATCACCCTGAGAAATAGCATTAAAACTTTTTGAAGCGTCCTGCGGGTCTCCACCAAGAAGTTTGACAAGATACCTGATAATAAAAAATGCTATTGAAAAACCAAGGATTAATGCTATAACAGAGTTTAATATCATCATAAGTTTAAAATTAGCAGTGCTTTTAGTAACTATTGGAGTTACTGCTTGATTTTTAGCTTCTTCTAAATTAATAAACTCATTAATGTATTTTAACCAGTCAACAAATAATGGACGAACTTTATTTAGTTTCTCCATCATTTCTGCATTATTTTCTGCCTGTTTATCAGCGATAATACCTTGTATTAATGGCATAGCAGCAGTTTCTGTATTATTGATTTTATCTAAAATAGCTTTTTCTTCATCTGTCAGCATATTTTTACTAACAAAGTTTTCCATCATTCTTTTTTTAGCATCAACATAAAACTGTTCTTCAAAGCGGATTTCTTCAAGATATTTCTCTAAATCTTTTTTATTATTTGCAAGCACAACATCTCTTATAGAAATAGACCTGTTATGCACGGACCCTCTATAATCTATTGTAACTCTCTGCTTTGCTGAGTTTACATTATTAATTTCTGATAGGTTTCTATCAATAAAACTGATTCTGTTTATTGAAAGAATTGATATACCTAATATAATTAGAACAAGGACTCCATAACCTGCACCAATTATGTTAAATATACTGATTTGCCGTTTCTCGTTATTCATACACTGCTCCCAAAGGTTGATTTATTACTACAAAACAGATAAAAGCATTATGCACAGATTTATATCTGTAAAAATAGTAATAATTACTATTTATTGCATTTATCTATATAAGTCAAGGTAAAAATATATTATATATAATAAAATAAAATACTTTTCTTATGTAAAAAAATAATGTATATATAAAATAATAGAATAGAGATAATAAATAATTAATTTTTAGAAATGTATATAAAGGGTTATGAATGAGCAGTATCAAACGAATATCTTTCCAAGAAGGTGTTGATTTATATAATAATGCAGATATTTTAGAGCTTGGCAGAATGGCTGATGATATCCGCAGGGAAAAACACCCAGATAACATTGTAACATTTGTTATAGATAGAAATATTAATTATACAAATATTT
>CAMEZN010000080.1 GCA_945947845.1 uncultured Mucispirillum sp.
CCATCTCGCGGCGGGTCTAAAAAAAGACTATCGCATTTTTTTATTTTTGATAAAAATATACCACTGTCATTTGTTTTTATATTATAGCCAGACTGCCTGCCAAGATTTGATGAAATCTGCTCACTTTCACATGCTTCTACTCTGCCTTTTGTCATTAAGGCACATGTAAAAAATCCAGCCCCTGCATAAAGCTCTATTATATCCAGCCCGCTTGATACAAGGCTTAAAGCATATTCCTGAAACTCTTTTAATAAATATCTGTTTGCCTGAAAAAATGATTTATGGGTAACCTGAACTGCTCCATATGGAGTATTAAATGCAATATTTGATAAGCCGTATTTTTTATTGTTTATTGAAACCCCATCAAAACTGCCCATATTTTTATAATCAATATATTCGGCCTTAATATCTGCAAGGCTCAAACCTTCATCATTTTCAATGGCATATATTTCACCAGTTAAATTATTAATATATGCAAACTCCTTCATTTTATTATAAAGGCTTTCTTTAACTACCAGACATTCCTTAGTAAGAATAAGATGATTTGTACCATGTTCAAAAAATCCAATTTGACCGTTTCTGCTTCGTGCAGTCGCCCTTAACCTGTATGATTTACTGCTGCCTGATATAATATTGATTTCAGGCAGCTGATGTTTATATTTTCTAAACTGGTTTAGAACTATTCTTTTTTTTATATTTTTTTGGGCTTCATAATCAATATGAGCAAAAGAACAGCCGCCGCATTTTTCTGCCACTGCACATAAAGGTTTTATTCTTAAATCTGATGGCTTGATTATTTTTATAAGATGTGCAAAGGCAAAACTCTTTTTATCATCAAATATTTCTGCATCTACAATATCACCTTCCACAGTTTTTTGCACAAATATTACCTGCCCGCTTTCACTTCTGCCAACACCTGCGCCACCGTAAGATGTATCTGTTATTTTTAAATTTTTTATTAATTCTTTTTCCATAATAAATTAATATAAATAATTTTTTAAAATATGTATAGCATATTTTATAAACAGCATATTAGATAAATAACAAAAAAAGGCAGCTAAATATATAAATATCTAACTGCCTTGTTTAAAAAAATATATTAAATACTAAATTTAGTTAATACTGCCTGTATTTTCTATATTTTCAGTGCCACTGTTTGTGCTGTTATCAGGTGTAACTGTTACATCAATATCAATAACTTTCATAATAGATTTATCACCAGTATATTCTTCTGCTGTTATTTCAGTTTTAGTTACATCTGCTCTGTAATAAGTTTCTCTTTCTGTTCTAGAATCTTCTAACTGAAAATAGAGTATATCGCCGATTAATGTAATATCATCTATTTCATAACTTGCAGGAATATTTGCTGTCAGAGTAACTGTTTTTGGTTCTGCATTTTCTATATAAGGGATATATTTGATTATGCTTCTGCCTGATACATATGCTATGCCATTTTCACCGAAGAAAATATGTTCTTCTGCATCTTCACTGTTTTCTATAAATGGTTTCATTATTATATTATAATCAGTATTATTCCACAGTGTTTTTGTTAAAGTATTTGCTGATACATTATAAACATAGAATGAATCGCTGTCTAAAATAACCTGTTTGCTGATAAATTTTGCTGTTGCATCATCTTCGTTTCTAACTGGTCCTAATGCTGTTGCAGGAATTACTATTTCAGAATTTTGCACAGATGAAGTTAATGCACCATTTTCTAATGTTAATTTATTAAGTTGATTTGCTGTATCAAAATATAAAATTTCATCACTGCCATTTTTAAAATATTTAAATGAAATATCTGTTATATTTCCAGTAACTATGCTGTCATTATCAATAAATTTAATATCAGTTGGTCTGCCATATTCTGCTTCCATTTGGTAAACACCTGTGCCGTCTGCAAATATTACTGCATAGCTGTCATCAAACTTATCATTTTTACCAGCACCAACCTGAACAATCTCTTTTGTTGCTAAATTTAATCTGTATGCACTATTTTCACAAAGGAAATACGCATTGTTATTACCAAGCACTTCTAATGTTTCTAAATCCTGACATTTTTGAAAAACTGGATTTTCCATAACAATGATTTCACCTGTTTTAATATTTACTAAACTGATAGTATCATTTCTGCTTGCAGCATAATTTGGTTTGCCATTTACATCATAAAGCTGTTCAAGCTCTAAACCAATCCAGTTATGGCCTGCATAAACCATATCATCAACTATTGCATGATAACTTTGTCCATTAATGTTATAAACAGCTTCTGATGTAGTATTATCTGCAAATCTAAAAAATAATCTTACACCTTCAATATCATCACCCTGCTCAAAATCATTACGATAGTTAATATCTCCATAAGCTGATGTTTTTGCATTAATTGCAGCAGCATTTTGTGAACCTGCTGTAAAATATTCCTTAATATTTGCAGTCTGGTTTCCAAGAGTTCCATTAGAAGAACCTTGTGTTCCATTTGATGAACTGCCGCTTTCAGCACACCCTGCAACTACTAATAATAATACTGCTAATAAATAAAATACCTTTGACTTCATTTAGCACCTCCGTAAGTTTGATAAAGTCAATATGTTGTTCTACAAAATAACAATTTTTATTACATAGTCGTTGTATTTTTATTTTGGTTACATTTTTTTTATTTTTTATTATATCTATTATATAATCTTATTAAGTTTTATGTATATACTATATTTTGAAACTATAAAATATCGCTATTAAATCATATACTTATAATCTCATCATAAAATCAATACTGTTTAATATCAATTTACACTTTTCTTTTTAATAATGTTTATTTAGATTTTTATAATATAGTAAAAAAGATAAGTTATATTATAGACAATAATATGAGTATTTTACAGTTATTTGATAGATTTTAATAATTTATAAACAAAATAAACTTACTAATTTTTTTACATTAATACTTGACAAATCCCCCCCCATGTATAATGGACAAAAACAATGGAGGTATATATTATGTATGCTACATTTATTCATCCAATTACAGGAGAAAACAGACAAGTTAAAATAGGAAAAAGTTGGACATTATTCTTATTTGGTACATTTCTAGGAATTCCATTTTTTATTCGGAAAATGTATTCTTGGGGTATATTCATGTGTACACTATACTTATTGTATATCATAACAATAATTGCAACTTTTACAACTGGTGATGAAACATATGGTATTTTTAATAGTATTATTTATCTTATATTTTTGGGATTTGCAGGCTATTTCTTGGTATATGGTAATAAAATGACTGCGAAATATTATTTACAACAAGGTTTCAGAATTAAAAGTGATAATGAACTTATAAGTAAACAAGTAAAAATCACATGGAATTTTCCAGATGATGTTTTTATTAAATCAGAATAAAAGAGAGAATTGATTATGAAAAGTATTTTGTTATCTATACTTATACTTATATTATTATCTGGTTGTATAAATAATACTCCAAAATGCAGTGATGATAATGTTGAAAAGTTAGTAATTGAACTTTCTAGAGAACAACTAATTGGTATCAGGTCAGATTTGTCAAAAATAGTAGAAGGAATGACACTATTTATTGATAAAAAAACTTTGCCTATCATTTTAAAACAAGAGTTACAAGCAGAAGGATATTCAGACAATGAAATAAATATATTTTTAAATTTGCTTAAATATGATGTAAATACTTTACAAACAACAAATATAACTCTTGATGAAATATTTTCTACTAATATTGATAAATCTATTAAAAAATGTTCATGCAAAGCTATTGCAAACTTTAATGAACTAGGAATAGGAATGGGTTTAATTTATGAAGCACAACATACAGATGATGGAAAACAAATATATGTTACTCTTAATGAAATTGATAATTTAAAAGCTATACCAATACAAAAAAAAGCACAAAATGATATTAAAGCATTAGAAAATGAAACAGATGCTTGGTAAAATATAAAGTATTGTTTTACAACTATATTATACTGATATGGTAAATCCCAAAAACGATACAAATAAAAAGTGGTTGTTGAATCTCTTTGAATAAAATAATATTTTTAGTCAAAAAATAAAGGATACTACAACCACTAATACATACTGCACTAAAAAATGATTTTATAATTTTTTTAATAATAATATTTGAGGATAATATGAAAAAATATTTATATTTAACATTACTCATATTTATAACTCTATTTAAAGATATTCAAATTAGTTTTGCTGAAGAACAAAATAGTGAGCCTGTAAAGATTCACCAAATAAACAATATAAATATTAAACAGCTTTATATGCTTGGTGATTATTTTTATATATTAGATAAAGAAGGAGCATTATATGCTTTATCTTTAGGTGCGGATAAACGCTTTCAGCCTGATGAAACTTATGGATATACTTTTACAGATTATCTATCTAAAAAAATCAATATACCAGAACCTGTATATAAAATTGATTATATGAATAATTTAGCTTTATATGCACAAACACAAAATGGTACAATATACAGTATTAAAGACTATGATTATAATAAGGTAAATGTAATACCTGCAATAATAAAAAAATCATTTTTGGGTGATAATAATTATATAATTACAATAGATGGAACTATATATGCCTGGGGAAATAATACTGGTGGATTACTAGGTATAGGTAAACCTAATTCTACAGATATACCAACTAAACTTAAAATTACAGAACCAGTAAATGATATAATATTTGCATTTGATGCTTATAATTCAAACACAATAAAGTCAATATATGCTCTATCTGATAATGGTTCACTTTATTCTTGGGGATATAATACCCATGGAGAACTTTTTACAGGTGATACAAAAGAAAGAATTTCACCAGTAAAAATAGACTTCAAAGAACCAATAAAAAGATTTCAAGCTATTAATTCTTTTAGATATGCCATTACAAACAGCGGTTCTTTATATACTAATTGGGACAACATAGGTATTTTAAAAAAAGTAGATATTCTAGAAAAAGTTAAAGATGTGCAATATTTTGAAATAGGTGATACTCACTATATAAGATATGCTGCAATATTAACTGAAAATGGTTATATATATATTATGCATGACCCTAAAAACAATGAACCACAAAAAACATTAAAACCTATTTTTAAGCTTAAAATTGATGAACCTGTAAATAAAATTATTTTAAATAAAACATCTTTATATGCTGTTACTAAAACAGGCATAGTATATGGATGGGGCGAAAATAATTATGGACAATTACTTGCTGGATATAATTCACAAACAGCTGATTATCAGTATTTTTTAGATGTATTTAATTCTAATCCAGTTAAAACATTACTCCCTGCAAATGTTAGAGATATCATTTTTATAAATGGACTATACACAAATATTTATTCAATTACAAATGATGGTATAGTGTATTCTTACGGTAATAATGAAAACGGGCAATTAGGTGTTGGTGATTTTAAAAGTGATAGAATAACACCATCTCGAGTAAATATAAAAGAGCCTATTATAAAAATTATTAGTGATGAAAAAGGTTCTATTTTTGCTTTAACAAATAATAAGAATTTATATGTGTGGGGTGAAAATTCTGAAGGTCAGCTTGGAATAGATAGTTATGAGGATATTAATATCCCAACTAAAATCAATATTTCTGAGCCAGTAAAAGAATTATATTATAAAGATTACTTTTCAGTATCTCAAGACAATTATTTTTTTGCACTTACGGAAAACAATAATCTATATGTTTGGGGTGATGGAGCAACTAAATTGTTAGAACAACAAGATGATATTCTTGCTCCTGTTAAAATAATTAATAACAAACATAATTAATTATTAATAATAACAAATATTATCAGTTAGTATTATATTATAACGGTCTATTAGATTTTATGATGTATGGTAAATTTGTTAAAATTTTATTTGTTTTTTGTTTTAGTTATGATATTATTTTTAAAATTTTTATAAAATTTTGGAGATACTATGGCAATAGGTGTATATGATTCCGGCATAGGCGGATTAACAGTATATAAAGAAGTAGCAGCATATTTTAAAAAGCAGGATTTAATATATCTTGGAGATGTGGCAAGAGTGCCTTACGGCAACCGCTCAAGAGAAACGATTATACGCTACAGCATAGAGTGCGGCTCGTTTTTAAAAGAAAAATATGATATTTCAGCTTTAATTGTTGCCTGCAACACTATTTCATCTCACGCACTGCCTGATTTAGAAAAATCACTGAATATTCCTGTATTAGGTGTTATAAAACCCGGTGCAAAATATGCAGTAGATTTAACTAAAAATAAAAAAATTGGTATTCTTGGCACTCATGCTACTGTAAATAGTAAAGCTTATATACATACAATAAAAGAAATTCTGCCTGATGCTCAGGTATATCAACAGGCTTGTCCGCTTTTTGTGCCACTTGTAGAAGAAGCTTTGATTTCAGGAAAAGTAGCAGAAACTGTTGTTGAAGAAACACTTAAAAATATTGCAGAAACAGGGATAGATACTGTTATTTTAGGCTGCACTCATTACCCCGTCTTAAAAGATTTAATTGCAAAATATCTCCCAAATGTATCTATTATTGACAGCACCCACTATATTATAGAAGATATAAAAAAATTAAACCTGCCTGATAATGAAAAAGGATTACGAGAAGTGCTTGTTACAGATGATACCCCTGCATTTCTTTCACTAAAAAATATACTTGTTGGTAATGTGCCTGTGCAGGTAGTAGATATTAATAAATAAATCTTTATACTTTTATCATCATATTTATAGTAAATTACATATGCTTATATACTCATTTGTATAATCTGAAATATTAAAAAATTATTCTTTTTACTTAATAAATCAAAACTACCCGTTTAACGGGTAGTTTGCACTTTGGCTATAAGCCAATATCACTTGCAGCATCTAAAGGTGCTGACTTATTCAAGTCACATCGCAGTTAATACTATTTTATCACTAACAGTGATATTATTTTATCAGCTACCCTTTAAAAGGGTCATCATATTCTTTTATTCCTAACTTATCATGTAAGATATCTTCTTTTTCTTGGTCTTGTATATATTTTCTTATTGTTGCTTCATTTAACCCAACTGTACTTACATAATATCCTATTGACCAAAAATGTCGGTTACCAAATTGATATTTTAAATTGGCATGACGTTCAAATATCATTAACGAACTCTTACCTTTTAAATATCCCATTACACTTGATACACTATACTTTGGGGGAATTGATAATAGTAAATGAACATGGTCTGGCATTAAATGTCCTTCTAATATTTCTATTCCTTTATAGGAACATAAACTTTTTAAAATATCTCGGATACTTTCTCGATATTTGTTATATATTATTTTCCTTCTATACTTTGGTGTAAAGATTATGTGATACTTGCATAACCATTTACTATGTGATAAACTATGTGGCATAAAATCTCCTTGTTATTATAGTTTGATGTGACTTGAACAATTCATCTTACTATATAGGAGATTTTTTTCTATAAGATTTTGTCATCTACTGGCATAGCCAGTAGTTTTTTGTTTCGCTATGCTCAACTCTCTAAAGAGTTAA
>CAMEZN010000081.1 GCA_945947845.1 uncultured Mucispirillum sp.
TAGTCATTTAAAATATCATTATCAAACAATATTCTTTCTTCTCCACTTGTTTTTTCTCTTTTTTTATTAAAATGTTCAAACCCTATACAGCCTTCCTTCATCATATTATTATCAGCAATAATATTAAAGGCAGGCAGCATAGATGAAATCTGTTCATACATATTTTCATCAGGAATATCCAAAAAAAGCCGAGAAAGAAAGTAATAGAAATGTTTTCGCCCTTCATGAACATTTATTAAAGATAATTCTTCTGCCATAAACTACCTCTCCTTTATAATATAGTATATAAATATAAAATTTAAAAGTATTTTATAGCAAAAAAAAAGGGGAAAGCTGCGGCTTTCCCCATAATGTTTTATAATGCAGCAAGTATTGGAGCAATTATTAAAGCTACAATACTCATTAATTTAATTAAAATATTCATGGCAGGACCAGAAGTATCTTTAAAAGGGTCGCCAACAGTATCACCAACAACAGCAGCTTTATGAGCTTCGCCGCCTTTTGCTTCACCTTCTACTTCGCCTTTTTCTATTGCTTTTTTAGCATTATCCCATGCTCCTCCTGAGTTTGCCATAAGAAGTGCAAGTAAAACACCTGTTACGGTTGCTCCACCAAGCATACCGCCAAGAGCTTCTTTGCCAAGAGTAAAGCCTATAATAACAGGCATAGCAGCAGCTAAAACACCCGGAAGTATCATTTCTTTTAAAGCAGCACTTGTAGAAATATCTACACACCGTTTTGGGTCTGGTTTAACACCAGCTCTGCCTTCTAAAAGACCGGGTATTTCTCTAAACTGTCTTCTTATTTCTTCCACCATTTTACCAGCAGCCTTTCCTACTGATGTCATTGTTAATGCACCAACTATAAATGGCAGTAGACCGCCTATGAATGTGCCTACTATAACATAAGGGTCTGTTAAATCAATATCTTCAACTTTTGCAGCAGCTGCATAAGCAGAGAAAAGAGCAAGTGCTGTTAATGCCGCAGAACCGATTGCAAAGCCTTTACCCATGGCAGCAGTAGTGTTGCCAAGAGAATCTAAGTTATCTGTAATTTTACGAACATCTGCCCCTAATCCGCTCATTTCTGAAATACCGCCAGCATTATCAGCAATTGGACCATAAGCATCTACTGTCATCGTTACACCAACAGTTGCAAGCATACCAACTGCTGCTATACCGATACCGTAAAGCCCCGCCAGTTGAAAGCTTATAATAATTGCTGCACATATTATTAAAATAGGCCATATTGTAGATTCAAGACCTACTGCAAAGCCTTGTATAATATTTGTAGCAGGGCCTGTTTTTGATGCTCTTGCAATACGCATCATAGGTGAGCCTGATGTATAAAATTCTGTAATCAATCCAATAAATGTTCCTGCTAGTGTGCCGCATAAAACTGCATAAAATATATTAACTGAAACCTGTAATATTCCTGTTACACCAAAAAATGCAAATACAAGAAAAAGACCAGCCCCTATAAATGTAGAGTAACGAAGTGCTTTTGCTGGGTCTGAGTTTTTTAATATTTTCATGGAAAATACACCAATTAATGATGCTATTAAACCAAGAGTTGCAAACATAAGTGGAGTAAGCATTAAAGCAGAACGGCCTGTATTTTCATCTAATGCTGGGGCAAGTGATGCTACTGCACCAGCAGCAGCTGTTGCTGCTATTGCAATTGTTGCAATAATTGAGCCAACATATGATTCAAATATATCTGCTCCCATACCTGCAATATCACCTACATTATCGCCTACATTATCAGCAATAACACCGGGGTTTCTAGGGTCATCTTCTGGAATCCCTGCTTCTACCTTTCCAACTAAATCAGCTCCTACATCTGCTGCTTTTGTATATATACCACCGCCAACACGGGAAAATAATGCAATACTTGAAGCACCCATAGCAAAGCCATTTATATACTGAGCATTTTCAGGTGAGCCAAGAAGTATGAATAATACACCTACACCAAAAAGCCCAAGGGAAGCAACAGCAAGCCCCATAACAGCACCACCGTTATATGACACTAATAATGCTTTTGAAAGACCAGAACTTCTTGCTGCCTCTGATGTGCGCACATTAGCTTTTGTTGCAGCACTCATGCCAAAAAAACCGGCAAGAACAGAACTTACTGCACCAAAAATAAATGCAGCAGCAGTTTTTATACCAAGCCCCGGAGCAAATATCATTAATACAGCGACTATAATAATGAATACTGCAAGAACTTTGTATTCTCTAAATAGAAAAGCCATAGCACCTTCATGAATGGAAGCTGCAATATCCTGCATTTCCTTGCTGCCACCGGGCTGTTTTTTTACTGCCTGATAGATGATAAAAGCTGCAAGAATGCCAATTATACCTATTACAGGTATTAAAAAAGTATAGTTTGTAAAAGCCATACTGACCCCCTATATATTATAGCCTTTTACTAGGCTTTAAAATTAAAAAATATATTACTTATTATAAAAACTCATTGCTTTTTGCATTCCATTATTTAATACATCTATTAAAGCATCTGCACCTTTATTTAAAAAATCATTATATATGGCAGCTTCTTCTGGTTTGTATCTGCCTAATACATAGCTTACAACATCTTTTGAATTATCTCTGCCTATGCCCATTTTAAGCCGTGGAAAATCCTGTGAAGCTAAACATTCTATAATAGATTTTAGCCCGTTATGGCCGCCAGCAGAGCCATTATGCCGCAATTTTAAAGTATTAAAGGGGATATTCATTTCATCATGAACAATAAGAATATCCTGCGGACTTATTTTATAAAAATTAGCAGCAGCAGCAACAGATTTACCTGATAAATTCATAAATGTATATGGCTTTAACAATAATAATTTTTCATTATTATACCTTATTTCAGCAAAGGCACCATCATACTTATCACTCCATGAAACATTAAGCCTTTCTGCTATGATATCCATTACATCAAAGCCAATGTTATGTCGTGTATTTTTATATTTATCGCCCGGGTTTCCAAGTCCTGCTGCTAATTTTATCATTTATTAATCACCAGTAAAAAGTGAGCTTATACTTTCTTTATTATGTATTCTTTCAATAGATGTTGCAAGTATACCTGATACTGAAAGAATTTCCAGTTTTGCAAAATCTTTAAGCCTTGTATTATCAATAGTATCTGTAATAATTACTTTTTCAATAACACTGTTACTGATTCTATCTATTGCAGGGCCTGAAAGTATGCCGTGAGTAGCCATAGCTTTAACACTTACTGCTCCATTTTCCATTAATGCAGCAGCAGCTTCTGTAAGTGTGCCTGCTGTATCTATCATGTCATCTATTAAAATACATTTTTTACCTGCCACTTCACCAATAACATGCATAACTTTTGCAACATTAGGACTTGAACGGCGTTTATCAATAATTGCAAGAGGCATTCCAAATTTTTTCGCATAAGTTCTAGCACGAGCCACACCGCCTGCATCTGGTGATACAATCACTGTATCATCATTACATAAGTTGTTATCCTGCATATATTTATAAAAAACAGGCAGAGCATAAAGGTTATCCACAGGTATATCAAAGAAACCTTGTATTTGTCCGGCATGTAAATCCATTGTAACAACCCTGTCTATACCTGATGTTGTTATTAAGTTTGAAACAAGCTTTGCAGTAATAGGCACACGAGGTTCGCTGGCTCTATCCTGCCTGCTGTAACCAAAATATGGCATAATAGCTGTAATAGTATTTGCTGATGCTCTTTTTAATGCATCTGCCATTATCATAAGTTCCATAAGATTAGTATCTGATGGTGCATTTGTAGGCTGAACAACAAAAACATCTCTTCCGCGAACACTTTCGTTGATTTTAACCATTATTTCCCCATCAGAAAATTTTGAAACAGTAGCTGCACCAAGCCTCATACCAAGGCGGGCAACAATACCTTCTGCCAGACTCTTATTAGAGTTGCCTGAAAAAATTAAAAAATCCATTTCAACCTCTTGCAGCAATTGCTGCTTTTTTTATAAAATATGTTTTAAAATTGGTCTTTACTATATTATATGCTTCTTCCTGAGCCTGCCTGCTTGGGTATACTGCAAAAACAGTAGACCCAGAACCACTCATTAATGCAAAGCCTGCTGTTTTATTACTTAAAAAATGAACAATTTCTTCTACTTGCTTATATGTGGAAAATACAGCCTGCTGCATATCGTTTTTCATTATACTTTTTAATTCATTAAAAGTATATTCTTTTTTTATATTGATTGTATTAATATTAGTCAATTCTAAATTTTTACTGTTGTATATTTCTTTGGTAGATATATAAATATTTGGGTTAATAATAATAAAATATAGTTCTGGAAGTTTTGGAGCAGGGGATAACTCTGTGCCTCTGCCAGTAGCAAGCTGAGGTATATTTTTTAGAAAAAATACAGTATCACTTCCTACCATTGACATAATTTCTGCCATCTGTTCATAATTTAAGCAAAGCCCGCTTATTTCATTAACTGCTTTTAAATAATATGCAGCATTAGAGCTGCCGCCGCCAAGACCTGCTCCAAAAGGTATATTTTTTTCAAGTGTAATATAAAAATTATCTTGCAGATTATATTTTTCTTTAAGTATATTGTGAGTTTTAATTATTATATTGTTTTCATCTTCTGGAATATCTTTATTACTGCATACTAATGTGGTTTTATCTGCTTTTTTAAGAGAAAGTGTATCGTAAATAGAAACAGGATAGAATAATGTATATATATCGTGGTAACCATCAGGCCGCTTGCCTAACACATATAGAAAAAGGTTTACTTTTGCAGGGCATAGGTATGTAAAAGTATTATTTTCCATTATCTTTACCCCAGCCTGTTTTATTTAAAAATCTAACAGATACTTTTCCCTCAGGTGCCGTTACAATAATAGTTTTTAATATGTTTTCATTTTCGTCCCAGATATATTCTGATGTAATATTGCCAGTAACATATTTATAAAGCCTGAATTTATCATCAGCATATAATTTTGTGCCGCTTTTATCTGTAAATATATATGATGACTTATTAAATGAAATTGTATATTCATTGCTGTCTGGCACTCTTTGTGGAGTTTTAAAAAAACTAATTATATGAAATATGGATTTATCTGCAATATTTTTTATATCATTAGTATTCTGTGGACTTTGTGTCTGCACTTCAAGTTTTTTATTTTCATATCTTATAGAAGCAAGTGGGTTATTTAATGCACCTAAAACATTAATTAAAGCATCATCATTACATTTTTTATTTAATAATACAGAAAAGGAGATATTTTGTGTTCCTTCTATTTTAACTGCTGCCCGCCCTCTATAACTGCAAAGATTTGGTGTATTTTTTATAGATAATGCAGCTGCATTTTCTAATGTTAGAGTCTTATCAATATTATATGTTGTTACTATACAGCCGCTGCTTAAAGATAAAGTTAAAATACAAACAGTTATAAGATAGAGTTTTTTCATAATACAATACCTTTAAATAAAATTTACTATTTATTCATTGCTTTTTTTACAGCTTCTAAATGGTCAAGCAGTTCTTTTTCTTCCGGCATATATTTTAATGCTTCATTAATATATTTATATGCTTTTTTATAATCTTTCTTTTTGTAATATACCCAGCCAAGACTGTCAAGATATGCACCATTTTCAGGTTCTTTTTTTAATGCTTTTTCAATTAAAATTAATGCTTCATCTAGATTTATGCCCATTTCTGCATACATATAGCCTAAAAAATTCTGAAAAAGTGGGTTGTCTGGCTCTATTTCTAATGCTTTTTTTACAAGTTCTAGTGAAGCATCAATATTTCCTTCTTCTTCATATAAAGATGCAAGAAATGCAAGCACCTGTGTATTAGTTGGGTTTGCTTTTAATGCTTCTTCTAATATCTGAATTGCTGTTTTATAGTCTTTATCTATGGAATAACATTCTGCTTTTAAAAGATAATAATCAACATCTTGTTCCAGTTCATCTACCATATTAATATATTTAAGAGCTTCTTTTGTTTTATCCTGCAAAAGATATACAACAGTAAGCCGTTTTAATACCTGAGCATATGTTGGGTTAATATTTACAGCACCAAGATACATTTTTTCTGCTTTTTCATAGTTTTTAGTATATTCATAAAATTTACCAGCTATATAATAGTTTATAGTTTCTCTTGGTGCAAGGGTAGTCAGCTCTTCAAAAACCTGCCCAGCTTCTTCGTATCTGCCTGATTTATTCAGCACATCGCCAAGCTGCATAAGAATAATAGCTTTTGATTTGCCATATAATTTTTCTGCTAATCTTTTATATACTTCAATAGCTTTATCAAAATTACCGCTTTCAGTATATATTTTGCCAATATTCTGCTCAATAATTGCACTTAGGTTTTCATTATCACCGCTTACTTCTTCTAAAAGCTTTATGGCTTTTTCTTCATTATTCTGCATAAGGTAGATTTCAGCAAGCATAAGCTTTGCAGTTATATTATTATCTATTTTTACAGATTTTTCTAAATCTTTCAAAGCCTGTCTCTTTTTATTCTGAGCAGAATATATATCAGCACGGACTATATAATATTGAGAATTTTCAGGGTTGCTTTTGATTAATTCGTTAATAATTTCCATAGCCCGTTTATATTTTTTTAATTCTAATGCAAGTAATGTTGTATTTAAAGCATAGTCTGGATTTGCTGTTATACTGCCAGCAAGTTTAAGGCAGTTTTCCATATACTCATAAGCTGCCTGATTATCATTTTTATATGTTTTATAGATAGAAGCTGTTAAATGAAGATATTTTGCTTCTTTTGGAAAGTCTTTAACAGCTTGTTTTGAGCTTTCCAGTGCATCATCAACAAGCCCTGCATTTAATTGGTTTTCTATAAGAAAATCATAAATATACATAGATTTTTCATTTTTTAATATATTTTTTAATAAATCAGCAGCTTCTTTATAACTGCCATTTAAACTTAGCTGTTTTGCTTTTATAAAAAGACTTGTGTTTGATGATTGAGCATAGGCAGGTAATATATATATAAATAAAGAAAAAATCATAAATAATGATAGTAAAACTTTTTTCATTAAATACTCCATTTTAATTTAGTTGTTTTATTTTAAACTACTATCATCATAAAGACAATATATATTTTTTATTATATTACATATTGCATTAAATGTAAGTTTGCATATATAATAAAAGATAAAAATGGTATCATTAATATTTTTTGATATCATAAATCATTAATAAAAGCAGTATAAATGTGGCCAATGAATAATATTAATGAAATGCTTGATATCCTTGCACTATTTGAGAAAAAAAGCAGAATATATTTAGAAGATATTATGGAGCTTTTTTCGTGTTCAAAAAGAACAGCTTATAGAATAATAGAAGAAATTATGCAGTTGCTTCCTGTTGAAAAAGATGAGC
>CAMEZN010000082.1 GCA_945947845.1 uncultured Mucispirillum sp.
GCATCTATTCGCAGTTTTGTTATAAAATATAAGCCTTTTGTTAACAGTAATGAAAAACGGATATTTGATGAAATATTAAAAGCTCTTGATGAACTTGATTTATATCTTGATAAAGTGGAAAATCAAAATCAATCTTTACCATAAATAAATTTTAATATTTTAACTGATTCAAGGCCTGTAAGCTCTATTACTAGTTTTGAAAACTCATCTACTGAAAGTTTGCTGCCATGGATAAACCAGTGAATAAGAAGGCTTACCATTCCAGAAACATAATATTCTATATAGTATTCAATGTGTTCTTTATGGCAGTTTGCTTTTTTTGCTTCATTTATCAGGTTTTCTTTAAGCATTTTTTTCATTCTTACCATAAATCTTGGATTATCACTTTTTGTAAAAAGAACTCGCAAGTATTTTTCATTTTTTTTATAGTTATTTATTATAACAGCAAGTTTTTCCTGATTATATGTTTCATCTATAATGAATGCCTGTATAAGCTGAGAAATTTCTTTGATTTCAAGCATAACTTCTCTTTCAATAGCATCAAACATTTCGTAAATGTTTTTATAATAGGAATAAAAAACTCCTCTATTATAGCCTGCAAGATTAGTTATTTCTACAATTCTTATTTTATTAATATCTTTTTCAGAATATAGTTTCCAAAATGCTTCTTTTAATATTTCAGGTGTTTTTATCTTACTTTTATTTTCCATAAATATATCCTTTATTAATACTACATTTTATTAGAAAAAAATTCAACAAAAAAAGATGATTTGTTGAATAAAAATAATTTGTATAAAAAAATTATTATATTTATTAATATTTTATGAAGTAAAAATTTTTATTGATTGTTGTATTATAAAATGTTATATAGCACAATACAAATAAATTTTTTGAGAACATATATGGAACAGGAAACATCACATATAAAATATAGAAATTTTATAGATGGCATAAGGCTTTTTCTCCCAATAGGTGCAGGTTATCTTCCACTGGGTTTTGCATGTGGTATAGTATGTGCAGAATCTGGAATGAGTGTTATGCAGATATTTATTATGTCGCTACTGGTTTATGCTGGTGCAGGTCAGTATATAGCAGGCGGAATGATAGCTGCTGGTGCTTCTCCACTATCCATTATTATTACAACATTTATTGTTAATTCCCGCCATATTTTATATACATCAGTATTATATCCATATATATCAAAATGGAGTTTTTTCAAACAGTCTATTTTTGCTTATCAAATAACTGATGAAGTTTTTGCAATGCATTCCAGCTTTATGAATAAAAACAATGCTAATACAGTAACAGCTTTTACATTAAATATATTTTCCCATTCATCATGGATAATAAGTAATACAATTGGTGGTATATCAGCAGGGTTTATTCCAGACAGTTCAAAATTTGGGTTAGATTTTACTCTTTATGCTTTATTTATTGCATTAATTATTCCGCGGCTTATAAATTTTGCTCAAGGAGCAGCTTTATTAACAGGCGGGTTTATTGCCACTATTTTTGCACTTTTTAATATGCTCTATATAGGCATAGTTGCAGGAGCAGTAGCTGGTGCATTTGCAGGCTATTGGACTGGCAGGAGGTTCCACTATGCTAAGTAATAATCCTGTTGAATATATCTACCTTATAATCATAGGTATGGCAGCTGTAACATATTTTTCACGAGAGCTTCCATTTGTTATACTAAAAGGGAAGAAATTAAAACCTGCGATTGTAGAATGGATGGGTTATATTCCAATAGCAGTGCTTGCAGCACTTCTTATTCCTGCACTGCTGATAGATAGTGAAAGTAAGAAATTATTTATTTCTTTTGATAATCTATTTTTAATTACAGGCATATTGACATTTTTATTTGGTTTATTCATTAAAAATTTATTTGCAGTCATTATTTTTGGTGTTTCACTGCTAGCTATTCTTAGGTGGTTTATATAAAATGCCTATTGCAAAATATTGAAAAATATGTTATTAATCACAAGGTATTAAGTTTCAATTATTTTTTCAAAGGTGGGTAAAATGGGTTTATTAGAAAGATACAGAAGAAGTGTTGCATTAAAAGTTCTCATTCCTCAAATCATTGTAATTGTTATATCTCTTATTATTGTTATTTTTGTGGCTGTTATTGGTATTGATGGTTTAAAACAGCAGACTATTGAAAATGAAGTTAAACTTATTCAAGACCGTATGTCAACTTTTATAAATATGCGTAAAGGTGTTATATTGGTGGGCACAGCGGGTTTATTAAAAGATACTCTTGTTACAGACGCTGTTGCAGCAGGAGATAATGCTCAGGTTCAGCAGCTGCTAAATGGTGCAAAAAATACTATATTTAATCAAATAATGAAAGTTTCAAATAAAGAAGCTGGAGACACATCTGTAACTTTACAAGTTATAGATACAAAAGGTAAAATAATAGCTTCTACATCAAAGGAAGTAAATGGCAAAGTCTCACAGGCTGTTGGAGATGATGTATCATCTTTATGGTTTTTCAAAAAAATGTCTGCTACAAGTGGGTTTTTAGCTACTCTTGACTATGACAAGCAGGGTATTATTTTAAGAGCAGCTGCACCAATTGTTAAAGATGGTGAAATGATTGGTGTTCTACAATTAGTGGAAGATATAGAAGATACTGTTAAAAATTATGTTATGTCAAATGGTTTTATCTATCTTTTAAACTTAGCACCTCAATTTAATAAATATGCTTCTAATGTTAACAGCAGTCTTTTTTATAATGATGGTTTAGTTATTAATGCTGATGAGATAGATGCAAAACTTTTAGGTGTTGTTAAGGAACTTGGTTTAAGTAAAGATACAGTAACTCTTTTAGCTGCTAATCATTTTTTTATGCCAATTAATTTTACAACATCTCCATCAACTTCTTCTGAAAGCACATTATCAAACGGCGAGTATATAGGCACATTATATCTTGCTACACATCAAGATAATATTTTTGCTATTGTTGATAGAGCAAGTGCAGTTGCTTTACAGCTGTTAACAGTGTTTATAATAGCTTTTATTTTATCAACAATTATTATTATGATATTATTTGCAATTAATGTTATAAGACCTGTTAAAAATTTAGCTGTTGCTTTAAGAGATTTATCAGAAGGTGATGGTAATTTAAGAACTCGTTTAGGTTTTACAAGTATTGATGAGTTTGGCAGAGCAGCTGGCTATGTTGATAAATTTATAGAGAAAATTCAAAAAACTATTGTTGTAGCAATTGATGCTTCAACAGAAACATCTTCTGCATCAGAAGAGCTTTCTTCTACATCTTATGAGCTTTCAAGCACAATTGCAGAGCAAATGCAGCTTGTATCAGATACTGAGGACTTAATTGCTGATATTGGTAAAAATCTTGATGTTACAGAAGAAAGAGCAATAAGCACTACTGAGGATTTGGAAGAAACTCGTAAAATCTTTAACCACTTTGTAGAAAGTTTAAGCACACTTGTAACAAGTGTTAATGAAGAAAATGAACAACAGAAAGTTGTATCAGACAAAATGAATGAAGTAACTGACAGAGTAAAAGAAATCACTGCTGTTTTAACAATAATTTCAGAGATTGCAGACCAAACAAACTTACTTGCACTTAATGCTTCTATTGAAGCTGCAAGAGCTGGTGAACATGGTAAAGGTTTTGCAGTAGTTGCTGATGAAGTAAGAAAACTTGCTGAAAGAACACAGGATTCACTTGATAACATCAATAAAATGGCAAAAATGATTATTCAAAGTGTAGAAGAAACATATCATCTTGTTGAAAAATCATCTGATGGCATAAAAGAAGTTGCAAATAGTGCTGGTAAATTAATTGATGAAGGTAATGAGGCCGTTGTTCGTCTTACAAACTCAACAGAAGTATCAAGTGATGTTGTAAAGAAAACATCTTATATTGCAGTTAAAGTTAAAGACTTAATTGAGGGTGCTCATACACTTGTTGATTTATCATCAAATAATAAGGTTGCAGGTGAAAATGTTAGTCAGGTATCTGAACATTTAGCATTTAAAGCTGGCGAGCTTAATAAAGTATTAGGTAAATTCCAAGTATAATTTATACATATCATTATATGAATGGCTGTGTTGAATGTAATATCAACACAGCCTTTTATTTTATTATTAATTATTGGGACTAAGATGGACGAAAGTTTTTTAAAAAGCCTTAATGTTTTGTATGTAGAAGATGAAGTTGATATTATACAGCTTGTGGAAAAAAGATTTGCTCCAAAGTTTAATCAGTTTGTATCTGTAACTTCTGCAGAAGAAGCATTAGAAACATTTAAAAATAACAATTTTGATTTAATATTAACAGATTATCTTTTGCAGGGTATTAATGGTATGGAGTTTGCAAAAGAAGTTCTTAAAATAAAATCCAAAGTGCCAATTATATTAATTACTGGCTATGTAGATATGCAGTTTTTAGTTGAAGCCATTAATATGGGTATAACTCAGTTTGTGTCTAAACCTATTCAATTTAGACTTCTTAGAAATGCTATCAACAATGCAGTTGAATCAGTAGTATTAGAACATCTGCTTAATAAAAGCAGAGAGCAGGAATTAGAGCTTTTAAAATATAAAGATATGTATAATACAATGCAGCATGATGCAACTCTTAGAAAAGAGCTGCATATTATGCGAAATGATATGTTTAAAAAATATTATCATGATGGTGATAATCCTGTTACACATAATGGGTGGCAGCTAGAAGTTTTTTATAGAAGTTTAGATATTGTAAGTGGAGATACTTATACATGCAGAACATTGGATAATGGTAATTTAATTATATTTGTTGCCGATGCAATGGGCAAAGGTATTTCAGCCTCTATAACATCATTAGTATCTGTTTCTCTTATTAACTATATAATAAAGCAACAAAACCACAATAAAAATATATCAGGCGAAGAAGAAATAAGGCTTATTGTTGAACAGTGTGTTTCTTTTATGAGAGAAAATCTTGTAGAAGATGAGGTGCTTTGTGCAATCTTTGCTTATTTTGATTTTAATGAAAATAAGCTTAGGTATGCATCTTTTTCTATGCCAAGAATGCTTTATCAGACTATTGACGGACATGTGGAAAAACTGCCGTCTAACAA
This sequence comes from uncultured Mucispirillum sp., assembly GCA_945947845.1. Classification (GTDB taxonomy): domain Bacteria; phylum Chrysiogenota; class Deferribacteres; order Deferribacterales; family Mucispirillaceae; genus Mucispirillum. The sequence goes on from CAMEZN010000082.1 coordinate 5,100, forward strand.
TCTTCCTATAATGCCGTATGCAGTTGATACTTTTATAGATTCTGTTGATTTATCAAATATTTCAAAAGTGGCTTTATTTACTGATGGTATAGTAGAATCTGAAACAAAAGAGGGAGTATTATATTCTGCATATTTAAATGAGGATTTCTTAAAATCACCATTTTTAAAATCATTTTTAAATAATGTTTATAATCATTTAGATGGTTTTGGTGATGATACCACAGTATTTTTTATAAGAAGACCATTTACAAACATTATAAAAGAAAAGGTATATTATTTCCCAACAAGATATGATAAACTTGATGAGGCATCAGAGATTATTCGTCAAGAAATGATTGATTGTAACATTAATGCTGATGAGTATGATTCTTTTTTCACAGCTTTTTCAGAGTGTATAATGAATGCTTATGAACATGGAAATTTAGCAATCACATTTGATATTAAACATGAGTTAATAAAAAATGGAGATTATGAAGAAGAACTCTTGAAAAAAGAAAAAAATAATGATAAGATGATAACAGTTAGATATGTATATTGCAGTGATAATGAAAGCAAATACATTATTGTGGGTATCCGTGATGAAGGTGCTGGATATCCTGAAACAGTTTTTAAGAATGCTATCGGAGATACTACTAAATTTAATGGTCGTGGTATTAAGATTATTGACTATTATACAGATATCTTCTTTTTCTCTGAGGATAGAAGAGAGATATTTATAGGTATCAAAGTGAATTGATGATAAAATTTTTTTATTGAGGTATACTATGGAAATACACAGACATGGTTCAGAAATCATAATCAATGGTAATATAAAAAATACCAGTGATTATCAAGCTATTAAAGACAATGTGAATGCACTTGTGCAGTCAGGCACAAAAAGTATTATTGTTAAAACTCCAGAAAGTTTTTCAATGACTTCTTCTGTTATTGGCTTTTTTATCAAAGTTATTTTTCAAGATAAAGTAGCTATCCATGTGTATGTAAAAGATGAAAGACTATACAGTCTTCTTGAAGATTTAAATTTAATTGAAACATTTAAAGTTCAAAAATATTAATTTGTAATTTGAGTATCCATATATTTCTCTTATTACATTTTTCTCCTTATTTAAGCCTGCATTTAAGCAGGCTTTATTTTTATATTACATCTAATAGGTGAAAGCTATGAAAACAATTGGTTTAATAGGCGGTATGAGCTGGGAAAGCACATCATTATATTACAGGCTTATAAATGAGTATATAAAAAATAAATTAGGTAATCTTTATTCAGCTAAATGTATATTATATAGTGTTAATTTTGAAGAAATCAGCCAGCTGCAAAAATCTGGAATGTGGGAAAAATGTGGTGAGATTTTAGGAGAGATTGCAAAAAAATTAGAAGCTGCCGGGGCTGATTTTATTGTTATCTGCACTAATACTATGCACAAAGTAGAGCCAGAGATAAAAAAATATATCAATATTCCTATTATCCATATAGCTCAGGCTGCTTATAATAAAATAGCAGCACTTGGGATAAGTTCAATAGGTCTGCTTGGCACTAAATATACAATGCAGCAGGATTTTTATAAAAGTATATTAATAAATAACGGGCTTAATGTAATAATACCTGATGAAGATGATATAGAATTTATAAATAATGTTATTTTTAGCGAATTATGCTGTGGTGAAATTAGGGCAGAATCTAAACAGAAGTTTTTAGAAATAGTGAAAAAGTTAAAAAATAAAGGTGCAGAAGGAGTTATTTTAGGCTGCACTGAAATTGTTATGCTTATCTCACAAAAGGATATAGATATTCCAGTATTTGATACAACAGAAATACATGCAGTAACAGCTGCACAGATGTCAATAGAATAAAATTATTAAATTGCCTTTTTTATAGTAAAATGGTATACTATTTTATAAGTAACAGCTTATGATAAATAATAAAATTATACACCAGTAAGATAATATAATAAATTACGGAGCAGATAATGATATTAGAAGCAGATGAAGCAGTTGAAATTGTTTTAAAACATATAGAGCCAATCAGCACTGAAAGAATATCTATATTTGATGCAGTAAACAGAGTAAGTGCCGAAAGTGTTGTATCACGAAGAAATCTTCCCCCTTTTGATACATCAGCTATGGAAGGGTATGCTTTAAAAGCAGAAGATACATTAAGTGGCAGTGCATCTTTAAAAGTTAAAGGGGTTATT
>CAMEZN010000083.1 GCA_945947845.1 uncultured Mucispirillum sp.
ATGTGCCTTTGCAGCTTTTGATTTAATCATGGAATCTTCTATTATATTACTTTTTGCTACAGATGCTCCAGGTGTATAAAAAACACCACCTAACTCATATCCGCAGCTTTTTAACAGAGTTTTTATATGATTATAATCATATTCCCCTTTATTATTTATAGAAAAGATAGTGTTTTTATTTGAACTCCCCTTTCCTACATAAAGAAGCCTTATCTCTATGGTATCACCAAAAGAGTTAGCTACTTCTCTTGTATATACTCCCTCGTTATTCACGAAAGAGTAGAATATCTCAACTGGAGTAGTTGCTTCCTTATTAGGAATATCCTGTATCCAGTTGAATTTCTTACCTGTTTTTTCTCTGAATAAATGCTCAATACGAGCATCTTCAAAAAGGTTGTAGAGTTTAAAAGGCACTCTACAATTATAAAGTTTTACATCAACTTCTTTCATATCCCTTTCAGTCCACCTAGCATGACTTAACTCATGCCATAATAAAGACTGAATATATCCCTCACTCTTTTTTGAGTTATGGGATACATTGCCTACCACAATTCTATGTGGTGGTATAAAACTCCAGCAGGCAGTTTCAACAGCTGCTGAAATTTCTATATTTACTTTTTCTGGTGGTAAAAACCCCATCAGAAAAGCTTCTTTCTTAGCCTGCTGAAGCAGACTTTTTATTTTTGTATTATCTAACATTTCTGTCTCCCTTATAAAAAAAAGCAGGGATAAACCCTGCTTAAAATAAATACTACTCGCCATATTTGCTTTCGTAGTATTTTTCCATTACTAAGGTTTCGTCAAAAGCCCTGTCTTCAAGGTCCTCCAACTCCTCCTCATAACTTTCATACTCGTCTGAGCAATAATTGCCCATACGAACATCTTCTAAAATCATTTTTTTATATTTTTCCATTCTCATTATTTCCTCCAAGCCGATTAAAAGTAATCGTTTACAATTCTTTCAACCAGCTCTATTTGTTCTTTTACAGGCTTCCCGTAAACATCACGGTCTACCCATAATAATTTTTGAGCAAGAATGTAGTCTTTAACTTCATCTTCCTGCTCTGCTAAATCAAAAGCCCTTGACAAAGTCCTAAGTGTAGGAATTTCTGCCACTAACCCTTGCTCTCTAGCATTAGTCATTTTTTTAAAAAACAACCCAGCTTTTTGAGCAATAGTATAGTTAAAACCTTTTTCTTCAGCTTTATTTTTAAGGATATATATCAGTGTGTCCACCTCTGTATCCTTTCTAACCACTATAAACCTTTCAGCAAGTGCTGGGTCTATAGTATCTACTGCATACTGTCCACCCACATTTGTAGTAGCCAATACAAATAAATTTCTTGTATCGCAGGATAATACTTCTTCCCTTGCGATACCGTCTATTACCTCTAATATCCTGCCAGTCCTAAGGTTATATTTACCATGAACAGGACTTAAAGCAGTTAAGAGAATGTTTAATTCCCTTTGAGGTATTCTTAAAAGCTCATCAATGATAAGAATACTTTTCTTACCATTCTGAGCTTTCCTAAAAGCTTCAGCAATAGGACCATCTTTCCAGATGAGGCTATTGCTGTTATTAGAAGATATATTCATCTGATAATCGCCACTAAAAAAATCAGCAGCAGATACTGATGTATCTTCTATTTTATTTTCTTGACCTGCATAAGGTACTAAACACCCTAATAAGTCAATAGATTCAATTCCTGCATGACCACCAACGAAAGAAGGTTCAATATCAAGACTTTTAGCATATTCAAATGCTTCATACGTCTTACCTGAACCTCTGTCACCTTCTATCAAAACAGGAATTTTAAATGCAAACCTTTTTAATTGCTCAAAAGGTTCTTTGTCTTTTTTAGCTGGTTTTTCAATTACACCAGCTTCAGATAACATATCATCAGTAATATACGATATGCTATCTTTGTAAGCATCGCAAACACCTATAATATGTTTGCATACTTCATAGATGTTCCCATTGCAAGCCACTGGTCTCAGGGAGTTTCCCTGATGAAAATTGCATGCAGTATCTTTATCTGCATCAGCATTACACCAAAGAAACCACTCGCCAGTTTCTTTTCCATCATACTGTAATCTAACTGTATGATGTTTATTTCTGCCTGTTAACACGAAGTCAACAGTAACAATATTATCACCATTATTTTCTATTGATGATAATATGATATCGTATTCTTTTTTCACAGTAGCTGAAGTCGCTGTGGATATTTGAGAAGTGGTTTCAAAAAATGCCTCCACTTCCTTTTTACTTTTAAATGTTAAACTTGCCATATTCTGTCTCCTTACAGTGATATTTGGCATATACCACTGATTTTTTTTTATTTATTATTTTTTTCTTTTGATAACAAAAAAAGCCAACCAGTAAACTGATTGACTTTTCTTTAAATTTGATATATATTACAGTTAAGAGCAGGGGATGCCCTAAATCCCCTACCTTATTATATTAGCGATTCACTATCAGCCAGATAATGTAAAAAATTACAAAATCAGCTGACCGTGTTGCTAATGAAGTAATAAAAGATTCCATGAACAAAAGCAGGTATTTTATTATATGCTTACCTGCTTTTTTCATGAGGCTTCTTCTTAACTGTTTAAGCATAACACTTTACACCTCCATATAGATTATCTATATAAAAGCAGAGAATATCATAAGATATAACTCCACTGTTGTAGTTAAAGTGTTATGCATTTTTTTGATTTTTTTACACAGCAGTACCGCTGTATATTTTGATAATACACCATACTCATACAGTGTATCAATATTGAAGTAAGTCTATTAAGACTTCTTGGACCTGTATATAACAGGGGACTCTTATTGAGAGTAATATGATAGATATAATATACAATTTATATTATACATTGTCAATAAATAAGGTTTAAAATATTGTGAAAAGTATGGTAAATTTCATTGACTTATTTAATATAATATGATATTTTATAGTATAAATAAAAGTATTATTTGTTCTGTCTCCTTATAGAACAAAAGAAAAGCAGGATATTTTTTTATTCCTGCTTTTTTTATTATAATTAAACAATTATTTTTTAAGTTTTATTAAAAAATAGACATAAAAAAAGCCCACCAAAAAAGGTGAGCTTGAAATGTTTTATATTTTATACTGCATATTCCCAAATAGATTTTATTGGAACTTTATAAAGCTTTGCCATTTTTATAACTAAAGCTTTATTCGGAGTTTTAAGTCCTTTTTCAATTTCTTTTAGCTCCTTTGGATTAATACCAAGAGCAATAGCTGCATCACGACGAGGCATATTATCTCTGCAACCAGCAATTATATAACCAGCTCTTTTTTTCATATTTCCACCATCTATTGGATAGAGAACATCTTCAATATCAATGGTATGTAATTCATCTATTTTATCTTTAATTTTTTGAATCAAATTCTTGATGTGTTTGAACATCTTTTACCTCCATTTCTCTTTTTTCTTCATTTATCACCATCCATAATGCTATCATTACTGGACTGTTATTATTTAAATGACAATGGTATAATCCACTACCATTTTTTAATTTGCCAAAATGAGACCACCAAGTTAATTGTGGACCATATTTTTTTAAATCATTAATCAGTCTTTCAAAATGAGTATTTATAAATGGATATTTTTTTAATTTTTTGGCTACTTTTTTATTAGTAGTAATATTCCACATGACATTATATCCCCTTTTTTTATATTTTTCAATATTAAAAAAGCCCACCGTAAAGGTGAGCTTCTGAACTATTTTAGAAATTAGCAACTTCTTTAATTTCCTGATAAATTATTATATCCCTACTCATGGCATCACCCATTAATAAGGATATTTTTTTCAGCAGCCTTATAAGTTAAAACTGCTAAAATAGTTTCATACTCTGCCTCATCAGCAGAATATGTTTGTTTATAAACTGTGTTAGTAGTATTATCTACTACTAACACAGTCACTTCTTTAGTAGTAACTTTATAAGAGATTATAAAATCTCCTACAAATACTACTGCATTATTTGTATCTACTACATCAGTAATAGATACAATATCCCTAACAGAATCAACTACTATAGATATAATTTCTTTTTCTCCTGCATATGCATTAAATACACAAATAAGAGAAATTGTTAATATAAGGAGAATTTTTTTCATATATATCCCCTTATATTTCTTTTCTTACTTTAGCTATAACAATAGCTGTTGTAGCTAAAACAAGTATTATGCCTAACATCAGCAGACTGCTGCCTGCTGATGTAAAACTGTCATTTCTTGCTCCAGCAGAGATTGCTGAAGTTGTTCCTATTAAAAGTTCCATACCTGTCTCCTATATTTCTATATTTTTTTTATTTTTTTTTAATAATAAAAAAAGCCAACCAATATAACTGATTGACTTTTTTTCTTTTTTATTATATATTACAGTTAAGAACAGGGGAGGCTACCCCCTGTCTTATATGCTAGTTAGTCTAAACCTAACAACTGATATAAATATTCAGCTGTAAGCCAAGCTAATCTAGTTATTAGAACTTTTATGAAAATAAGCAGGTGTTCTTTAACGAATATACCTGCTTTTTTCATAAGCCTGTTTCTTAACTGTTTTAACATGACATTTTGCACCTCCTCTAAGATTTAACAATGTAAACACACTGCTATTCTTATTCTCAGTTTAATCTGCCATGATTTTTCTAGACTATCTACAAATAAACTCGTAGGAATAGTCTCCTTCTTCCTTATTTTTATATAAATCATATAAAGATATACCTTCTTCTTTAGAAGATGATAAAGCTTTATATTGTGAAGAAGATTCTTTTTCAGCAGTTTTTTTAACTTCTGAAATAATTTTTTTTGTTATAGATACAGTAAAATTTACGATATCTATAATAGGCTCAACTATTAATATCTCTACTATTAGTTTTACCAGTCCTATAACTAATGCTGTTACAGCAAACAACACAGCAACAGCTGTAATTATTCCTAATATTTCTCCCATGTTGTCCTCCTACGGCTGTTACCTTGATATACATGGAATATCAGCAGCCTATTCTATTTTTTTATTGATTTTTTTTAATAAAAAAAGCCAACCAGTGAAACTGATTGACTTTTTATATTTTTTAATATATATTAAAGATAAGGGCAGGGAGGCCAGTCCCTGCGTGTTGTTTACTTAAATAAACTTTCAAACCATTTATTAATGGCTTGTTTGAGTATTTCAGTAAATGTTGTTTTTACAAGAAAAAGAGCAGTTTTTTTTACTGCTCTTTTGATGTAATGGCTCAACCTTATCTTACACATGACATATTGCACCTCCTCTAAGATTTATCAATGTAAACACACCGATATTCTTATCATCAGCTTAATCTGCCATGATTTTTTTATTGATTTATATACACAGAAATACTGTGTAATTCTGAAACTTATTATACGCGTATAATAAGTTTATTGTGAAGTAAGTCTTTAGATAGACTTCTTGGAACTACCTGAAAGGTAGTGGACTCTCAGAGAGAGTAAATGTAATATCTATAATATAGAGTTTTTAATTAGAAAAATCAATAAAAATATTAATCTATCCTATCTAAATCCACCTCTATATATAATATAATAGTATTAAATCAAAAAAAAAGGAAGTATAATAAATACCTCCCTGTATATTTTTATTCATCAAAACTATCATATAGCCGCTTTAATTTATCTTCTTTAGATAAATTATACAGCTCTCTTAAATGATAATCCATACTCCAGTCACCTTCAGACTTCCACCATTGCGGAGTGTTTTCTAATCTGCTAAAATCACCTTCGCTGCCTAAATCTACTCGCCTGTTTACATTTTTTGCATATACCACCTGCGGAACAGTAGTTACACCATAAGTCTTAAATAACACTGGGTCAATAAGTAAACCCGATACACTTGTTTTGTTATCATCTGCAATAATCATACTTCTAGCAAACTCTATAGTAGGTCTAAAATCTTTACATCCATTGAAACCACCACCCTCTGGCAGACAGCCACGAATAACAAATGATACAGTATCTCCTATCCCTCTTGATTGTATATAATTCTTATAATTATTTAATATCTCTTTTGGAATAGATGATGATATAAATACATATATCCGCTCATCTTTATTGAATATACCATTTTTTTCTATATCCACTTCTTCTTTTGTGTTATTATTAATATTACGGACTGCATTACTATTAAACTTTACTATCCCTGTCTCTGGGTCAAATGTCATTCTGTTTTTATATGCTTCAACCTGTTTACTTACTTTACCATTAAATATTGTATCAAAAGCAGCCTCAGCTCTCTTTCTCATATCTTCAGACATATCTGTTGCTATAGATTGACTCTTTTCACTCGCAGCCCTTGCTCTTGCCTGCATTTCCATATTAGTATCTATTGTTTGAGCAGAAACACTGCCCAAACATAAACTAAATACAGATATACAGGATAATAATACTCTATTCATAACTGTTTATTACTCCCCTGTTAGTTTGTTAATGATGATGCCCTGATAACTAAAAGTCTGCCTTTCTCATTTTTTGCAAGTCTTGGCACTGTTAATGATATTGCTCTCGGGTTTTTTAATACAGGCACAAATAAGTTCTCTTCCAGCTCATATATGCCGTCCATTTTAGACTGTATCTCCCAATCCTCAACAATAAAATTATGACCAGTATAAACATATCTTAATCGCATATCCATCTCTGAAAACTCATATTTTAATGAACCCTTTTTCACAGAATAACCCTCTGGTACCTGTTCCATATATACTACTTTAAATAAATCTGATATCATAGTTTCATAAGCAGTAGATTTCTCATAATTCATAGCTTTTTTTGTATCTGCAAGCGGTGATTTAAAAACTATCGTCTGCGATGGTTTATTCTCTTTTGGGAGTAGAGAAAGGTTATATACCATACCGTTACATTCTACATATAATTCTCTTGGAAAATCATTATAACGAACTTCTGTCATACTGCCTGTTGTAATCTTTACTGGCGATATTTTGACAAATAAATCTTTTTTACCACCACGAGAAATCTCTATTTCTTTATCTTTTGAATATATCGGGTCAGATATGTTACCGTTACATGTTATCCTGTTTAAGTCTTTTAAAGATATCTCTACCCTATGTAGCCCTTCACCTGATACCATCACTATATTAGATTCAATATTGTTTTTGTTAGTCAGCACCTTATCTTGTGATAAATTATTATCCCTAAATAACTTATCTGATATAGCTTTCATATCTTTTATAAACT
>CAMEZN010000084.1 GCA_945947845.1 uncultured Mucispirillum sp.
TTCATCTAAAAAACTTTTATCATTCATTGCAGATAAAAATGCTGCTTCAAGCTCATCAAGAGCTGGTTGCAGCATTTCTGGAACATAACTGCCGCCAAATTCACCATAAGTTTTTGAATATCTCATTTTACACCTCATATTTATTGTTTATATTTAATCTTTTTTATTATTTCAGTAATTTTATCTATTGTATTATATGTTTTTATATTAAACTCTATAAGTTCCACTTTGTATTCTTTTATTATGCTCATCATATCACTGTCCTCCTGAAAGGACAGCCAAAGTGGATTATGAATTTCTGCTTTATTTTTTACAATATCAATATTTTCAACCATTATTGGTTCTATAAAAGTATTTTTTGTATTAATTAAAGAATATCTTTTATATGAATTCACTATATATTCTGCTGTGTCTGTATTATCTTCAATACAATCAGCTAGACCATCGTTTATTAAAGATAATGCTTCTTCAAACATATCATTATTATATACTTCTAATACTTTTACACAGTTTTTATCTTTTATATTTTTAAGCATACTTATAATATTACTTTTATTATGTTTGTCAAATAAAAAGCCAGCCATATCAATATCTTTTTTAAGGCATAAATTTAGTTCTTCATTATCCGTAATATTTTTAGCTTTTATTAACGGACGGATAGATGATTTTTTTACATAAAGCTTTGATAAATAACCTGATGGTTTAATATTAGTATTAATATCAAAACTTTCTGCATTAATATAACTTTCAGAGTATACACCTGAAAAACCATATTCTAAAATATGCTGCATAGAAATACCGTCAGTAGAACAGTTTAATAAACATAATGCTTCCCAGTCTATAAGCATTTTTAAAATATATGGGTTTATACTGTTTGCAGTTATTTCATCACTGCCTATTATAACTATTTCTGCTTTTGTGCTTCTTACTTTTGCAATATCATTAACAGATGTTATTTTATATAAAACATCTATTCCCTGTTTTTTATTCTCTTCATGTATCTGCATAATCTGCTGTTTAGAATAATCTGCAACATTAATGATAATACCATCAGCATTAGATAAATTATTTATTCCTTTATGTAGTTGAATAATATTTTTACCACATGATACATGATTATCAATAATAACTGCTGAAACTATATTTTCTGGAAAAATATCTGCAATCTGGCTGCTGCAAATAATATTTGAAGTTCTTTTATTTAATATATTTTTTAAATTTGATTTATTTTGTAATAACATAATGCACCTTATTTTCTATCATAAAAATTCAAAAACAACATAAGCATTAAACTTAGTTTTGCCTGTAAAAAAATATTAAATTGTAATGTTAAGATATAATGATATTATTTGACGCTGGAGCGCCAAAAATAGATAGAAAAATATTGTGCGGAAAATTGTCCGTTAAAAGAATAATCAGAATGTAGTGTTTGGTTTACTAATCTAATATCCATAATAGGAATATATATTACAAAAAAAATTACTTGTCAACAAATAAAATCATTTTTTTTAAAAATAGAAAATAAAAAATTTATCATTTCATATAAAATATTTTTGTTGTATTTTTTATTAAATTGATATATAAGTTCTTTACTGCGGGCATAGCTCAGCTGGTAGAGTGGAAGCTTCCCAAGCTTTAGGTCACGGGTTCAAGTCCCGCTGCCCGCTTTTCTTTTCATTTTCTTTATAAATTATCTTCCTTAAAATATTAAAAACTTTAAATTGATTTAATACTAATTTAACTGTATAATAGAAAGATATATATGAGGTAGCACTATATGGTAGATAAAGAGCTTTTAGATATATTAGTATGCCCTAAATGCAAGGGAAATATTAAAATACACAGTAATGAAAAATATATAATATGCGAAAAATGTAACTTAGTATACTATATTGATGAAAATATGCCAATTATGCTTATTGATAAGGCTGTGAGTATAGAAGAAGCAGATAAAGGTAAATAATAATGTATATATTAAGCTGTAAAAATATTTATGATATGGAAAAAGAAGTTAAGTCTATCTATGGTCTTTCTGAAACAAGACTTATGGAAAATGCTGGAACTGCTCTTTTTAATTTCATAAAAAATACAGCTTGTAAAAGCGATAAAATTCTTATTTTATCAGGTCCCGGCAATAATGGCGGCGATGGTTTTGTATTAATGCGGCATTTAAAAGCAAATAATTATAATGCTGATTTATATTATCCTGTGAATAACAACAAGTATGAAAAAACTGCATTAGAAAACTTATCTATATTAAATAATTTAAATATCGCTGTTTATGACTTATCCACTATAAATAATCTTGATAAATACGATATAATTGTTGATGCACTCTTTGGAATAGGTCTTTCAAGAGATTTAACTGGAATATACAAAGATATAATTGAAAAAGCAAATAATACAAATGCTTTAAAAATTGCAGTAGATATTTCTTCTGGTTTAATAAGCGATAGTCCAAAAGTGCCTGAATGTGCTTTTAAAGCTGATTATACAATTACTTTTTCTACTTTAAAATACTGCCAGATATTATATCCTGCAAAAAGTTATTCTGGAAAAGTGATTACTGCTAATATTTCTATACCTGAACATATTATATCACAATATAATCATGATATTTTTATAGATGAATATAATAAACCAGCATTAAAAAATAGACCAAAGGACAGCCACAAAGGCACTTTTGGTAAAGTAGTAATCACTGGTGGAAGTTTGGAAATGGCTGGTGCTGTAAAAATTGCAGCAATCTCTGCCCTGCACTCTGGCTGTGGATTAATAACACTATGTTACCCAAATAATCTGGATAGAAATTTTATATCTGATATTCCAGAAATTATGACAAAATCATTTGATTATAATGAACCAGCAGTAATATGTGATTATATAAATAATTCTGCATCTGTTTACACAATTGGCAATGGTATGGGCAGAAATGAACATGTAAAAGAATTTATTCAATATATAATAAAAAATGCTTTAAAACCAGTTATAATAGATGCTGATGGAATCAATAATATATCTTGTGATGATTTAAAAAAAATTCAATCTGATGTAATCATCACCCCTCATTTAGCTGAATTTGCACGACTAATTAAAAAAGATATTAATGAAGTAAAGCTGGATAAAGTAGAGCTGGCAAAAAAATTTGCTGATGAATATAATGTATATTTAATTTTAAAATCAGCAGAAACAATTGTTGCAGTTCCAAATGATAAAGCATATATATTAAATACTGGCAATACTGCCCTTGCAAAAGGTGGTAGTGGAGATGCTTTATGCGGGCTTGCAGCTTCTCTTATTGCACAAGGATATAATTTAAAAGATACTTGTATTTTAGCACCATATATCTTAGGGAAAAGTGCAGAAAAAGCTGTTGAAAAAAATCACCCTGCATACCTTTGTATTACTCATATTATTGATTACTATAATGAGGTATTTAATGAATTCTGAATATATTTTAAAATGTGAAGAAGATACTAAAAATATGGCAAAAGATATTGCACCTTTTATAAAAAACAATATAATCTTTTTAAATGGTGAAATCGGAGCTGGAAAAACTACATTTACAAAATATTTAGTAGAATCTTATGGGCTTAAAGATGAAGTTTGCAGCCCTACTTTTTCTATTGAAAATAGATACAATACACAAAATGGTCTTATTATTCATTTTGATTTATATAGAATAAAAAGTGAAGATGAGCTTGATATGATAGGCTTTTATGACACATTAAAAGAAGATGCTACAATATTAATTGAATGGGCAGATAAATTTAATATTGAAAAATATATAAAAAATTATAAAATTATCTCTTTCAATATACTTGATAATGATATAAGGTCAGTAAATATAAAATAAAGGTTATAGTTATGGATTATAAAGAAATACATAATATACTTCAAGATATTTCTCAGGCTGATAAAATAAAAAACTCACTTGAAGATTTATATCTTTACCTGCATGAAATAGAAAATATGCTTCAAAATAATAAAGAAAATAATGAAGCACAAGATAATCATGATGAATTTCGTTATAAACTGCAAGTTATGGAGCAGCAGATTACAGAAATAGATGAACTTTTACAGGAAGATAATAACGAAGATATAAATTATATTGATTATTTATCATAACTTAATACAGAAAAAAATATAAATAAATATATTAAACGGAGATAAAAATGGCAAAAGAATTGTCCAGCAGAATAAACCCTGCTGAATATGAAAAAAGTATCTATAAATTTTGGCTTGATAAAAAGCTTTTTCATGCAGATGAATATTCTAAAAAACCTGCATATTCAATAGTTATACCACCACCAAATGTTACAGGTTCGCTTCATATGGGGCATGCCCTAGATGAAACTATACAAGATATATTAGCCCGCTTTAAAAGAATGAAAGGTTATGAAGTTTTATGGATGCCGGGCACTGACCATGCAGGTATTGCAACACAAAATGTTGTTGAAAAAATTATAGCAAAAGAAGGCAAAACTCGTTATGATTTAGGCAGAGAAGCTTTTATAGAAAGAGTATGGCAGCAGAAAAGAGAATCAGGCGGAACAATCATAAGCCAGCTGAAAGCTCTTGGTTCAAGCTGTGATTGGGATAGAGAACGTTTTACAATGGACGAAGGTTTATCTCGTGCTGTAAGAGAAGTATTTTATACTCTTTATAAAGAAGGCTTAATATATCGTTCTAATTATATGGTCAACTGGTGTGCAAGATGTCATACTGCATTAAGTGATATTGAAGTAGAATTTACTGAAAAAGATGACTTTCTTTACCATCTAAAATATCCTATTGAAAACAGCAGTGAATATTTAGAAATTGCCACTACCCGCCCAGAAACATATCTTGGTGATACTGCTGTTGCTGTTCACCCAGATGATGAAAGATATAAACATTTAGTAGGAAAAAATGTTATTCTTCCATTAATTAATAGAAAAATTCCTATAATTGCAGATGATTTTGTAGAAACTGAATTTGGAACAGGCTGTGTTAAAATCACCCCTGCTCATGACCAAAATGACTTTGCAGCTGGTAAAAGACATAATTTAGAAGAAATCGTCTGTATTGATGAAAATAATAAAATATGCGGTAACTTCTATCCAGAATTTGAAGGAATGGATATATTAACTGCAAGAAAAGCTGTAATAGAAAAATTTAAAGAACTTGATTTAGTTGTAAAAATTGAACCATTGAAACATAATGTTGGCTGCTGTTACAGATGTAACTCTGTAATTGAACCCCGTGTTTCTATGCAGTGGTTTGTAAAAACTAAACCACTTGCAGAAAAAGCAATAGAAGCAGTTGAAACTGGTAAAATTAAACTTATTCCAAAACAATGGGAAAATACATTTTATGAATGGATGAATAATATCAGGGACTGGTGTATTTCTCGCCAGATTTGGTGGGGACATAGAATTCCTGCATGGCATTGTGCAGACTGTTCTCATACAACTGTTGCCAAAACAGACCCAGATAAATGTGAAAAATGCGGCTCTACAAATATCCATCAAGATGAAGATGTGCTTGATACATGGTTTTCTTCTTCCTTATGGCCATTTTCAACAATGGGATACCCTGAAAATACTGATTTATTAAAAAAATTCTACCCTACTTCTACACTTGTAACAGGCTTTGATATTTTATTTTTCTGGGTTGCTAGAATGATGATGATGGGGCTTAAATTTATGGACGATGTGCCATTTAAAGATGTTTATCTCCATGCTCTTGTTCGTGATGAAAAGGGGCAGAAAATGAGTAAATCAAAAGGAAATGTTATTGACCCACTGATTATGATTGATAAATATGGAGCAGATGCATTTCGCTTTACTCTTGCTATTTTTGCAGCTCAGGGCAGAGATATTAAAATGAATGTAGATAGAGTTGAAGGATACAGAAACTTTATTAATAAAATATGGAATGCTTCCAGATTTATTTTAATGAACCTTGGCGATGAAATACCAAAAATTGATGAAAACAGCCTTGAAAATGTTGATAAATGGATATTAATGAAATTACAGCAGGCAGCTAAAAAAGCATCAAAAGCAATAGATTCATACAGCATAAATGATGCAGCAAATGAGCTTTATCAATTTTTCTGGTTAACTTTCTGCGACTGGTATCTGGAACTTATTAAAGACAGACTGTTTAAAGGCAGCGATAAAGAAAAAGAACAGGCTCTTGCTGTTGCAGCTTTTGTTTTAGAAAAATCATTAATTGCACTGCACCCTTATATTCCTTTTGTTACAGAACATATTTTCCAAACATTAACAGGAAAAGAAACTATTATGTATGAAGAATATCCTGATAATTTAAATTATAACTTTGAAAAAGAAGAAAAAGGAATAGATAAAGTCATTGAAGCTGTAAGCCTAATTAGAAATATTCGCGGTGAATATAATATTACTCCTGCAGCTCAGCTTGAAGTATACATTAATACTGATGATAATAATGCCCTTACACTGTTTAAAGCAGAAATGCAGTTAATTATGAAAATGGGTAAAGCAAAATCAATTCAATTTAATGAAAAAGCACCTGAAAACTGTGCAAAAAGTGTTGGCAATGGCTTTGAAATAATGGTTTCATTAGAAGGCACAATTAATGTGGAAGAAGAAATTGCAAGGCTTGAAAAAGAGAAAAAAGCAGTTATGAAAGATGTTAACCTATATGGCGGTAAACTGCAAAATGAAGGCTATCTTGCAAAAGCTCCTGCACAGGTTATTGAAAAAGATAAAAAGATTTATGAAGAAGCAAAAGCAAGGCTTGATAAAATTGATGAAGCATTAGCAGGTCTTAAAAAGTAATGGCATTAGAAAAAAATAAGCCGCCATATTTAAGGCGAATATTTGCAGGAAAAAATATATATATATTTGCTATGGTGGCTCTTGCCTTTGCATTTTTAAATATATACAGGCTTAATAATCCATTAGAAATAGGCTCTACTGCTCCTGAACTTGTATTAACAGCAGTAAATGGAGAAAGCTTTACAATGAATGAAATATTAAGCCCAAAAGTATTGATTTTTTATAAGAAACATACTTATTTTTCTAACTATATTATTAATACTACTTACAAACGAGCACTTCCTGCATTTAAAATATTACAGGATAAAGGACTTGCTCAGGTTATAGTGATTGCTCAGGGATATGATAATATTGAAGAATTGAATAATCTATTGGGGGAAGATGATTATTCTAATTATAAAAATATAATATTTGTTACAGACACTAAATCAGCTGGTAAAAAATATGGG
>CAMEZN010000085.1 GCA_945947845.1 uncultured Mucispirillum sp.
TCTAAAAAAAGAATTATTAGAAAAACTTCCACCATATATGGTTCCAAATCAGTATGTTATTCTTGATAATATGCCTTTAAATTCTAACGGCAAAATTGATAGAAACCAGCTTAAAAATATGCTCAAATAACTTATTATATCACAATATTTCCCTAGAATATTTTTTTTAACTAGTATATAGTATATGCCAGCAGATATGTAATTGAGGTGGTATATGCTTACTGTTATTATACTTGCAGCTGGAAAAGGCACTAGAATGAAATCTGAAAATCCAAAAGTCTTATTTAATGCTGCTGGCAAGCCTATGATAGATTATTCAATTGATTTAAGCAGACAATTAAACCCAGATAAAATTGTTGTTGTAACTGGTGCAGGAGCTGAAAAAGTAAAAAGTTATCTCCAAAATTCATCAGTTGAGTTTGCAATGCAGAAAGAACAAAATGGCACAGCAGATGCTGTAATGGCTGCTGTTGATTTTATATCAGATGAAGGAAAAACTCTAATTCTATGTGGCGATATGCCGTTAATGAAATATGAGACAATAAATAACTTTATTAATAATGTTAAACAGGATATAGCCTTTATAAGTGTGAAAATGAAAAATCCAAAAGGATATGGCAGAGTTATTCGTTCATCAAATGGGTCTGTTTTAAAAATTGTAGAAGAAAAAGATGCTAATGAAAATGAGAAAAGAATAGATGAAGTTAATACTGGTGTTTATCTCTGCTCATCAAAAGAATTAAAAAAACGGCTTATGAATATTGATAATAATAATGCACAAAACGAATATTATTTAACAGATATTGTTGCAGGCGGTGCAGAAGCCTATTTAGCTGATAATGAAATGGAGTTTTTAGGTGTTAATGACAGAGTTCAATTAAGTTTTGCATCAAAAATACTATGGAAAGAACGAGCAGAATCTTATATGAAAGATGGTGTATCTATTATTGACCCATCATCAGTTTATATTGATTTAGATGTGGTGATAGGTAAAGATACTATTATATATCCAAATGTATTTATAGAAAATGGAACTCGTATAGAAAAAAATGTTATTATTCGTTCAGGGTGCAGGCTTAATAATGCAGTAATAGAAGAAAATGCTGAAATAAAAGATAATACATTAATAGAAGATTCATTTGTTGGTGCATATTCATCAGTTGGTCCTATGGCTCATCTTCGCCCCGGTTCTCATTTAGCAGGAGACAATAAAGTAGGAAACTTTGTTGAACTTAAAAAAACAACCATGGGAAAAGGTTCAAAAGCCAGCCATCTAACATATCTTGGTGATGCAGAACTTGGTGAAAATGTAAATATTGGCTGCGGAACAATAACATGTAATTATGATGGTTTTAATAAGTATAAAACTATTATAGGTAATAATGTATTTGTAGGCAGTGATACTCAATTTGTAGCACCTGTTACAGTTGGAGATAATACTTTAATAGCAGCAGGAAGCACAATTACAAAAGATATTAAAGAAAATGATTTAGCAATTGCAAGAACTCCACAAAAAAATATTGAAAATAAAGGCAAGGAAATAATGGAGATAAATAAAGCTAAAAAAGAAAATAAAGGTAAATAATCTTTGAAAATAAGAAATTATTTCAGCTTAAAATTTAGTAATCTGATTACAAAATATGAAGATGTAGTAATAATTGCAGTTTCTGTTGCAATCGGGATTGCTGCTGGTATTGGCAATATAATATTTAGAACACTTATACATTTTTTACAAAAAAATTTATATGGTGTTGAAAGTGAAGTTATGCTTTATAACTTACAGGATACTGCTAAATGGAAGCTTATCTTAATTCCAGCCTTAGGCGGATTGGCAGTTGGACTTATCACAACATTTTTTAAATCAAATGTTCACTCAGTTGCTGATGTTATAAAATCAATATCACTTCACAGAACACTCTCACCAGTTACTGCTGTTCTAAAAACGATAACTTCTGCTATCACTCTTGGCACAGGCGGTTCAGCAGGCAGAGAAGGACCAATTATTATGATTGGTGCATCTCTTGGTTCTGCTATCGGTCAGTTTTTTAAATTTTCTCATACAAGAATAAGCAGTGCAACTGCATGTGGTGCAGCAGGCGGAATTGCTGCCACATTTAATGCCCCTATGGGTGGTGCTATGTTTGCAGCAGAAGTGCTTCTTGGAAAATACGGCATTAGAACATTCAGCCCACTAATTATTTCAGCAGTAACAGCAACTGTGGTAAGTCGTGCATATTTTGGCGACGAAATAACAATTCAATCACCAGACTATGTATTAAAAAGTGCAGCAGAGTTACCACTCTATGCTGTGATGGGAATATTTATTGCATTAATTAGTGTTTTTTTTATAAGGTTTTTCTATAAAGTAAGCGATGCTTTTGCATTCCTTCCACTGCCTAAATGGCTGAAACCTGCTATCGGCGGACTTTTAATGGGTATACTTGGTGTTTTCTGCATAAATATTATGGGTGTAGGTTATGGCACAATTATAGAAATACTGCAAAATAAAATACCATGGTATATATTAATAGTATTTGTATTTTTAAAAATTGTTGCAACATCACTTACATTAGGTTCTGGCGGTTCTGGTGGTCAGCTTGTTCCAAGCCTTTTTATAGGGGCAGCAGCCGGCGGATTTTTTGGCGGACTTATGCAGTATATTTTCCCAAATATTGCAGGAAATCCAGAAACATATGCTCTTGTTGGAATGGGCGCTATGCTTGCAGCTGTTATTCGTGCACCTATTACTTCTATACTAATCTTATTTGAAATAACTCAAAGTTATCATATTGTGCTTCCAGTAATGATAACATGTATTATTGCAAATATGATATCTGCCCGTATTGAAAAAGACAGTATATTTACATGGACATTAACCCGCGACGGATTTAATATTAACCACGGAGTAGAAAAAAGCATACTTGAATCAATAAAAGTAAAAGATATTATGCTTACAGATATTATTGCATTTAATGATAATACATCTATTGCAGATATAAAAAAATCAATTGCAAAAAAACCACATGCTTATTTTCCAGTAATAAATGATGAAGGCTATTTAACTGGTGTTATCTCTTTAAATGACTTAAAAGAAGAAGTTTTCAGTGGAAAAAATATAGAAACTACTTTGGCGAAAGACTTTGGCGCAAGACAGAATATAATAACAGTTACACCTGATGAAACTTTGGAACAGGCAATGAGAGATTTTGGAATTAAAGAAGTTGGCGACCTGCCTGTTGTAGAAATAGAAGAAAAAGGTATGAAACTTGTAGGGCTTTTAAGAAGAAGCGATATAATTATTGCATATAATAAAAAAGTTGTAGATTTTGAGCCTGATAAATAAGGAGGCATATTATTCTTAACATTGATGAAGCATTAAATGAAAGACAGGCAGAAGCTGTAAGAACCACAGAAGGCCCTGTATTAGTGCTTGCTGGTGCTGGCACTGGTAAAACAAGGGTTATTACTTACCGCATAGCCCATTTGATAATTGATAAAGAAGTATCATCAGGAAATATCTTGGCAGTTACTTTTACAAATAAAGCAGCTGGTGAAATGAAAAGCAGGCTGCAAGAATTAATAGGTAACCTTGCAAATGGTGTATGGATGGGCACTTTTCACTCAATATGCTTAGGGATACTCCGTAATGAAGCAGAATATGCAGGGCTTCCAAAATCCTTTTCTATCATAGACCAAGAAGATAGAATGGCTATAATAAGGCAGATAATAAAATCACTTAATATTGACCCAAAACAATTTTCTCCAAAATCGTATCTGCATGCTATAAGCTCATATAAAAATACAGAAAATTATGTGCAAAATGAACCGATTGAAGAAACTTTTCATATGCTGAAAACAGTTTATGAAACATATCAGAGAGAATTAGAACTGCAAAGGCTTGTAGATTTTGATGATATGATATCTTTATGTGTACGGTTATTTGTAAATTTTCCTGATATATTAAAAAAATATCAAGAACTGTATAAATATATACTTGTTGATGAATATCAGGATACTAATGCTGTACAGTTCAGGTTTTTATATCTGCTTGCAGGAAAAAGCGGCAATTTATGTGTTGTTGGAGATGATGACCAGTCTATATATGGCTGGCGGGGTGCAGAAGTTCGCAATATTTTAGAATTTGATAAAGTATTTGAAAATGTAAGAGAGATTAAACTGGAAGGAAATTACAGAAGCGGAAAAAGTATTTTATCCATTGCTAATAGATTAATAGAACATAATACATACCGCAGAGGAAAAACATTAGAAGCCAGTGCAGATAAAGAATCAGAAGTTAGGAAATTTGAAAGATATAGTGATGCAGACGAAGCAAGTTTTGTAGCACAGACTATCATGGAAATATACAGCAAAAATATAAGCTATGATGATATTGCTATCCTTTATAGAACTAATGCCCAGTCGTTGAATTTTGAAAGAGCATTGAAAGTGGCAAATATTCCACATAAAGTTATAGGTAATATCGGCTTTTATCAGAGGAGAGAAATTAAAGATATATTAGCTTATTTAAAATTTGCAGATAATCCAAAAGATGAACAGTCATTTTTTAGAAGCATATCTGTGCCTAAAAGAGGTATAGGCAACTCCACTAATGATAAAATAATATCTTATGCAGAAGAAAACAACATAACTATACTTGAAGCACTTGAAACTGATTTAAAATTTCTTGCTAAAAACAAAGCCGCTGTTGAAAGATATACTCAGTTAATACATGATGTTATAGAATGTGAAAGTATTAAAGAAAAAATAGAAATTATACTTGATACTATAAAATATAAAGAATATTTGCAAAATTCAGGTGAAGAAGCTGATGTAATTGATAAAAAAATAGAAAATATAGATGAGCTTATATCTGATGCTGTGCGGTTTGAAGAACAAAACGGCTCATCACTTTCTGACTTTTTAGCAAGTGCTGCCCTTATTTCTTCTAATGATGAAGAAGGTATTGAAGGTTCTGTGAAATTGATGACAATACATGCAGCTAAGGGCTTGGAATTTAAGATTGTATTTTTAACAGGACTTGAAGAAGGGCTTTTTCCACTAGGCAATGAAGAAGGTGAAGCAAATATTGAAGAAGAAAGAAGACTTTGCTATGTAGGCATTACTCGTGCTATGGAAACTCTTTATATAACAAGAGCAAGGAGCAGACTAAGAAGCGGCAGGCATAATCAGGCACCAGAATCAAGATTTTTAGGCGAACTGCAACACGGTAAAGCATTTAAATTTAATAAAGGTTCTACTAATAATACTTTTACAAACAGGTCTGGAAATTATGCAGATTATGTGAAAAATACTTCCAATTCTGAAAAGAAAGAGTATAATGATGATAATACAGCTTCTTTTCCAGCCTCATCAAAAGTGTATCACACAGTGTTTGGTGAAGGAATAGTGCTTTTTAGTGAAGGCAGCGGAGAACATGAAAAAGTTACTGTTCATTTTAAAAAAGAAGGTGTGAAAAAAATAATTGCAAACTTTTTAGAAAAGGCATAATAATATAGTAAATGGAGGATATTATGTTACTGAATAAAATTAACCATATAGGTGTAGCAGTAAAATCTATTGAAGCTGCTCTTCCTTTTTACAAAGCTATGGGTGCAGATGTTAACCATATTGAAGAAGTTCCAAGCCAAAAAGTGAAAACAGCTTTTATTAAAGTTGGCGAAACTACTATTGAACTTGTGGAAGCAACTTCCCCAGAAAGCCCTATTGCAAAATACCTTGAAAAAAATAGAGAAGGCTTACATCATATATGTTTTGAAGTAGAAGATGTAGCTGCCTGCCTTAATGAACTTAAAAAAGCAGAAGTTCCACTGATTGACCAAGAACCAAAAGTTGGTGCACACAATATGCTTGTAGCATTTGTTCACCCAAAAGGCAATAACGGTGTATTAACTGAGCTTGCTCAATATCAAAAATAAATAATTTACATTTAGTAACCCTGTTTTGAAAACAGGGTTACTTGTAACTTTATATAATTAGTACTATTCTTTTATTCAATAATACATTTCATACTTTTATTTTTAAATTGATTTTTATCTCTCATTAGTATATAGTTGACTACATGGGGTATAATAATGAAAACTAAAATTTTTCTTCTTATTTTAATATTAATTTTCACAGCAACTATTAATGATGCATATGCATATATAAGACCGGGAGCAGGAAATGACCTAATCCAGATTATTATTTCTGCTTTTGCAAGTATTGGAGTATTTTTTAAAAATATTATTAATAAGATTAAATCGCTTTTTACTGGTAAAAAGTAATGATATTTAATATTATATATCCTGTTTTATTTTCACTAATCCCTATATTTATTTTTTATAATAAAAATATAGGCGAAGTAAGATTTAAAAATGTTATTCCACTTATTGCAGTATGCACAAGCACCGCATTAGTATTTTACTTTATTATTTATTATCTTCTTTCTTTTTTTCTTACAGGTAAAACATCTTTAAATCTTTTTGCATTAACTGGAAGCATTGTTTTTTATACTGCCATACTTATATATACTCCTTGGTATATTTGGGACCGATTTGTATCTAAATATGCACACCAATATATAATTAAGTATATTATTTATGCGTTTTTTGCTTTTTTGTGTGTTATTATAGATATTATGCCTATTATATATTCAGTTCTGTTTTTTTCAATTATTGCTTTAAATATAATTTATATTCTTTCATTTAAATCAATGCAAACTACACAAACACAATATGATTATATTAATTTAAATAATATTGATAATTCTGATAAACCAAATATTTATCATATTATTCTTGATGCATATACTGGACAAAAAGGATTACAAAATTTATCTGATTACGATAATAGTGCATTTATGAAACAGTTAGAAAACCTTGGATTTACAATATCAAATAATGTTTACTCTAATTATAATTATACAGCCGCATCTATGCCATCATTTTTTAATATGGCTTATACTGATGAATATACACCAGAAGAAGATAAAAAAAGTGAGCTGTATATAAAAGAGCGGCAACAGTATAGATATATGAGAATTCTAAAATCAAAACTTATACTTTCGCTAAAAAGTGCAGGTTATACTATTGGGGTTTCTGGTGAAATACTATTTAGTGATATAATACAAAATATGTGCAGCAGTATTATAGATAAACAGAGCACTCAAAATTCTACCATAATGCGAAATTCATTTTTGCTGAATTTTTTACAGATGACAATTTTTGGTA
>CAMEZN010000086.1 GCA_945947845.1 uncultured Mucispirillum sp.
TATATGCAATAGTATATTTATATTAGTAGATTTTATAAATATGGATTGTATATCTTTTGTATATCAGCAGTATATTTGTGTATTTTTTTAGGTATAATAACATGCATATTTAATAATGTATAATATATATGTATATATTCTATAATTATTATATATGTATTGTTTTATATATATAGCACATCAAAAGCATGTGTAGAAAATTTTGTTATCTTATATGATACAGTATAAGGAGGGGAGGGATATGTTCTATAACCGTCTCATTTTTTTGTTTTTACTTGTTTTTTCCGCAGCATTACTTGGTTGCTCGCAGGAAGAGGAAGCTGCTAATTCTAGAATGGAAGCTTATGTATTAACAGCTACACAGGATCAGCGCAACTTAATGAAATATCAATTTAAAGTTACACATTATGGAAAAGAGTTAACATCTAAAGATGCGTCTTTTCTGTGGAACTTTGGTGATGCAGCTGGCACAAGCACAGAAGCAGCCCCAGTCTATGAATATGTAGAAGAAGGGGAAAGAAAAGTTACAGTGTCAATTAATATGAATACAAATTCTGAAGGTGTTTCAGAAAGAGTATCACAAGATACTGTAATTCTTGTTGGTGAGCCATCAACTGTTTATAATTCAATTATAACAGCTCGTCCCGGCACAGGTATAGACCTTTTAAACTATACTCTCACATCATCTTCAATCGCAAGTGAGCAAGCAGGTGAAGGCGGTCTTCATTATAAATGGACAATTACTGGTCCAGATGGTAAAAATGGTGCTCAAATTACTACAACATACCCACCAGAAGGTGAAGTTTTAACTGGTAACTCTGTTAAACATAGGTTTGCAAGATTTGGTTTTCCATACGATGTCAATGTATATATAAAACCAGCTGAACAGGCTGCATTTGATATGACTAAACCAGCAAGCACAATGTATCTTACAACAGCACTTCCACCAATCCAAATACAATGTGTAAGCACTGCTAAAACAGCCCAAGGCTATGGAGTAAAATGTTCACCAGTATTTGATTATGATATGAAATATGGTATGAATTATGAATGGACATTTTACAGCATAAACGGAAGTTCTGTTACAAAAGATGGTGATGCTGTAACATCTGGTAATGCTCCTGATGTAACATTTTATTATGAAAATGCAGGTGCTAAAATGATTACAGTAAAAGGCACACATCCTACTGATATGATAGGCACTGTTGAAGCAACAGCAAATATCACATTATCATCAGCTGGTGTTTTAAACCCAGTAACATGTTTCAGGCCAGTAGATAACCTTGGTAACTATACAGATGATACAAAACTCCAATGGAGATGTGAAGCACAAGGCTATTATAACAGAAGAGAAAATTTAAATAAACCACTACCATTAACAAGCTACACATGGGCTATAAAAGAAAATGGAGCTTCAATACCGGGTGCTGAGTTTTCTTGGGGTTCAACAGGTGATGTAGCAGGTGGTGATGATAAAATATATCCATCTAATTCTAATGTTAGAACAAGGGTAGATTGTGATGATTCTAAAAATATATGCACAGCTGCATTAATCTTTACAGCAGATAAATATGGTGCAAATTATTTAGTATCACTTGAAGGAACACAGCAGGACCAAGATAATACTGGTATTACCCATAATTTAGCTGTTGATAATGTAACTATAAATGTAGATATGCCAAAATTAACTGGCATTACAAGAGAAACATCTGCAACAAACCCAATGCAAAGTATCTTCACACCAACTTATGATACAGTAATTCCTGATAATAAAACATTAAATTATTACTGGACAATTTATGGAAATCCAATTGGCACATCAGGTTCTACTGGTGCATGGTATGAAAAAGATAGTGCAGGAAAAGTATATAGTGGTGATAACTCTACAACATCTAGAACATTAACTCATACATTTTCTCAATCTGGTAATTATGTTATGTTGTTAAAAATTACATCAGATAAATTTAGTGATGGCACTGCAAATACAGGAAAAGAAGTAGAAATGCCATCAGCATCAGACAATGGTGCTGAAAAAATGCTTAATTTTGAGCTTAATCAGCAGATTGCAGGTTCATATTTTAATGCTTCTGTAAATGCTCTTACTGGTCAAATCCGTTTCTTTACAGATTATGAAGCTCGTGTTGATGGTAAACCAGTAGATACTACTTATGTATTTACTATTACTGGTCCTACATATACTAACCCAAGACCTGAAATTACAAATAAAGTAGTGTTGCATAATAAAAAAGAGTTTGAAACAATAGTTCCAAAACCAGATAATATTGTTGGAACAGTTTCAAATAATGTTCGTTTAATTTTTAATGCTACCTATACTGTTACATTAGATGTATATAATAGTGCAATCTATAATAATGGTAATCCAACTGGTGGTATTGATGGAGCAACACAAAAACATTTAACTTTAACAAATGGAACTGGCAGTTCACAGGTTTCAACTCCAACTATTATTTATGATGTGTTTGATGATGATGCATTTGACAAAGACTGGAATACACAGTTGTATGCAATACTTGATTCAAAATTAAGTGGAACATCTACTCGATATGGTATTGACAGGTCATTATTTAATTGTAATTGGCAAATAGTTCAGGGAACAAATGATTACACTCAATATTTAACTATTGGATTTAATGAACCAATTAATCCAGCAGATAGAGTTCAAAGCTTAGAATCCACATGTGATAATAGAATATTAGTAAATGCAAAAGGGGTTCCTCAAGGTGTAAGTAATAGACAAATTGGAGTGCAAAAAGCAAAAGTAATTATAAGTGGACCTGTTTATAATGGTTCAAATGGAAAGAGAAAAGAAACAAAAGAGGTTAATCTAAATTATAACTGAAAATGATAAAATGGAGCATATAAATGAAAAAAATTAATATAATATTATTAATACTTTCACTTGCAGCCATAATGTATGGCTGTAGTGAAGAAAAAGCTGAAACTCCAATTGACCCAAATGTGGTAAACCGTGGGGAAGCAGAATATAATATTACTGCTGAGCTTACTGATAATGATACTAATAACCAAAATTTCCAATTTGGTGTAAATTTTGGCGGCCAAATGCTTGAAAATGATGAAGACTACTATGTTAAATGGGATTTTGGCGATACTACAACTGGTGAGGGTTTAAAACCTTTTCACAGCTTTGCAGAAAAAGGTGTATTTAGTGTTACTGCATATATAACTGATAATACAACAGATTCTTTTAGAACAGCTTCTATAGATATTGTTTCAGGTGTAGACCCAGATATATATGATACTAATATTCTTGCATACCGTGCAGAAGATAGACGTGAATTTAAATTAGTAGCAAGTGGTGTTTCTGCTAGTGGTGAAAGTTTAAAATATTCATGGAATTTTAATGATGGCACACCTATCACTTTGGCAAAAAAACAAAATAGTGTTGACCATATCTTTGCAAAATATGGTGAAACATATAATGTTATAGTTACAGTAGATAACGGCAAAGGTGGTGCAGGTTCAAAAGTAGAAGCTTCAATTCCAATAGTAACAGAACTTCCAGATTTAGCATACTTATGTGGTTCTGGTGGTCCAGCTTTTAATAATTTAAATGAACTTATTGGCCAGTATCTTAATTGTGAACCAAAATTAACAGGTGGAAATATACCAGATGTAGTTTACAGCTGGGAATATTACAGCGAAATTAAACAGGGAGAATATAATAAAGATAATGCCAGTATGCTGGTAACACAAAATGGTATAGAAGAAGTATACAATCCAGATAATGCATCAAAATACAAATATTTTGCACTTGAAGGTGTGGGCACATCAAATGTAAATAACCCAACAACTTTTACATATAAAGATGGTGGCAGAAAATTCATAAAAGTAGAAGGCTCATCACAAAACTTCTTAAAAACAAATATAAAATATGCAAATGAACTTTTATTACCTTCAAATGCTTTCCTAGACCTTATCACTTGTTCATTAGATGATTCAACTGATAAAACTGGTTTAACATATAAATGTTTTGCAAATGGTTATGCACTTCCAAAAGATGCAAGTGGTAACTCCTATGTAGCACCATTATCTGCATATATGTGGAGTGTTTTAGATAAAGATGGTAATACATTAGTTGCAAATGTAGAAAATCCAGTTACAACATGTATAAAAAAATCTGATAGTTCTTCTGTTACTATGCAGGGAAATGAAACAGCAGAGCAAATTCAGCAAGGTGCTTACAAATACTGCACATCTACTGTAACATATACAGCAGCAAAATATGATGTTTCACCAGCTTATTCTACAATGGTATTAAACACTGATTATTATGAAGTAATCGACGGACAGGAAACAGAACATTTAAAATTAAATCAAACAAGAGATTTCCGTGTAGAAGCCCCAAATATTGGAGAAGTAAAAAGTGTTCAAGATACAAGTAATCCATTAAGATTTGACTTTACAGTTACACTAGATAAACAATTAGATAATTTACAGGATATTCAGTATCATTGGAGTTTTGGTGATGGTAATGCAACCACTACTACTACAAGTAGTGTATCCCATACTTATCAAAATGCTGATGGTCAGTATAATGTAACAGTTTATGCTTCATCTGCTCTTTTTGAAAGAACTGGTGAAGGCACAACAAGAATCCAAATGAATCCATCATTTTCAGGAACTGGTTTAACAATTAAACAAAGTGATATAAATAGAAATATATTTACATTTTCAAGTAATTATGTAGCTATGGTTGATGGTAAAAAAGTAAAAACTAACTATCAGTTAACTATCACTGGCGATGGGTATGAAAGAGTTTTTCAAATTCCAGCTGCTAATATAAATGCAGATGGTTTTACAATATATTCTGTTGAACCAACAGTTGAAAATATAAAACAGGGTAGTAATGTATTAGCTGTTCCTTATAATATACCATTAAATGTGGAGTTAAAAGCAACAAGTGATAAAAGCAGTTCTGTTATATATGCTACAAGTGTTGTTCCTATAAGTGCTTTATCAACTATGACTTGGCATCAGAATGGATATTTCTATCTTAAAGCATTAAAAAACAGTTCTCAAACTGTAAGTAATGTTAGAGAATTTACTTGTAAATATGAATTAGAGTATCCCGGTATAAATAATACAACAGTTAATGCAGAATATAGAGATAAATGGACACTCTATATACAAGGTCAAGAAACAAATGATTATGTTAATACATTATCTGTTCCATGTGATACACCAGTTTATATTAAAGTAATTAATAATGGACCAACAATTGGATATAGACAGGTTAAAATTACAATAGATGATGGACCATATATATATACTACTAAATATTCTACATTACGTTCACGAACTTAATAGTGTTAAATATGTTAACCCCTAGTAATTATATTTATAGAGAGTAGATAAAAATATCCTGCACTGCAAGGTGCAGGATATACAAGTTATGTAGTTTAAGTATATTATGTAAAAATAATATATTTATAATAAAATTTATTTTTGTTTTATGATTAAAAAAACTTAAATTGTATATTAAAAAATATGCAAGAAAGAGGGTTTATGAAACTAAAAAAACTTATTTATGTGCCATTAATAGCATTAGCTGCTTTTGGCTGTCAAACGGAAGAAGAGGCTGTCAACACTACTGTTCCTAGCCAGCTCGGTGTTGATGGTGTAATGCCAACAATTGGTAAAATCTACATTGACAAAGTAGAAGTAGGGCCAAATGATGGTGATTTAACTGATATGCGTAAAGCAAACCTTATTTACACATTATCAGGTGATATTGTGCTTCACGACTACTCTATTTTAGAAGGTGGCGGTGCACGATGTGTTTGGACAAGTAGTAAAGATGACACAAAAATTTCTCCATCAGAAACAATCTTAGCAAGAAATGAGAAAACAGGTGTTTATGAGTGTGCACCAACAACTGTTAACTTTAATAAAAGCGATGATTTTAATTACGACCCAGATACAGTTATAACAATTACTTTTAAGGATAATGCAGGTAATTTAATAACTCGTGCAGGTTCAAGTGCAGTATATGCAAATACTATTACATTAAATACAACAGATAGACACAATTTAGTTAACCTTGCAACAAGCCCAACATCAGTTCTTTTCCACAGAAAAGATGGTCTTTTTCAATCAGGTTATACTTCATACCGTGGTATTTTAGGTCTTGATAAATATATTGGTTCTGCTACATATGAAGCACTTGTAAAAGCTCCCGGTGGTGCATTATCAGTTAAAACTACTGATGTGCCAGAAACATACAGGCAAGAAGTTACAAAAGATACTAATATTGTTTCAAATTGGTTAAATGGAACAGCTGATATTGATAATATAAAATCAGATAGTGCATTTGTTTCAAGCTATGGCCCACCAATTGCATTACCACCATTTAGGCAGGGTGAAATAGATTATAATAAACTTCGTGTTGTTCTTATGAGACATAATAATTTTCCTATTATCATAAGTAACGATAAAAAATTATATACAATGGGTTCTATCAGCAGATACACACCAAAAGATTTAGAAGAAAATTTCCGTTATCATATTAGGGCAAATGATAACTGGTTTTCATATTCTGGTGTAGATGTTTATGGTGATACTTCATCAAATAAACTTCATGTTGGTGAAATTAAAACTGCAAATGGTGTAGAAGCTAGGTTTGTAAATACATTATCTGTTACATCTGACTTAGGCACTATTATCTCTCTTAACGAAACAGATAGAGAATACTATATTGCAGGTAACCCACATTATAATAACAGCTTCTGTAAAGAAAAAGCTACATTTAGCTATGATACACTTTCATTTGATTTCAGCAACACATGCACATATGATTCAACTGTAAAAGTTGGAGCAGTAAAAATACCTGGTCTCCAAAGATTAATAGGCGATGGTAATGGTGCAGTTGCTACTGATAATGCTATATATTACACTGGAACTGATGGCAGAGTATATGTAGTTCGTATTAAACCAACAGATGCTAACTATGCAAGAATATTAAGTGGTGAACAAGTTATGCCAGAACCACTTGTATGGGAATACACTGAGGAAGATATTGCTCGTGGTGCACATAAACTTTATGCAGTGGAAATTGGCCTTCCAAATATGAACCCAGCATTAATCCCAACTATATTATTAAATGATGGTAGTGTTGCATTTCCAACAAGGGTTGTTGATAATGAAACATTTCAAATTAAAAATGCAGTAAAAC
>CAMEZN010000087.1 GCA_945947845.1 uncultured Mucispirillum sp.
CATGATGTGCACCATCTTCTAATATATTACCTTTATTACCAATAAATGTAATAAGGCTCATAACTAAATCTTCCCTGATAGAATCTATCGGCGGGTTTTGAACCGGAGCAAAAAACTGTTTGAAATAGTTAAATAAAAGCTGAGGTTTTTCACTTAATACTGCAAGAGCAGCATCATTTCCCATTGAACCAACAGGTTCTGCACCTTTTTCAGCCATTGGTTTAATGATGAAATCAAAATCTTCTTTTGTATATCCAAAAAGTTTTTGTTTTTTAATAATATTTCTTGATGGTTCAGCAGGGGAGAGTGATTCAAAAAGCCCGTGAACATATATTCTGTTTTCATTAATCCATCTTCTATAAGGCAGACTTCTAGCAGCAGTTTTTTTCACAGCAGCATCGCCTATAATTCTGTGGTTTTCTAAATCACAATATATAATTTCACCAGGACGAAGTCTTCCTTTTTTAAGAACTTTATCAGCAGGAATATCAAGAACTCCTGTTTCTGATGCAAGCACTAATACATTATCAGTTGTAACTGTATATCTTGCTGGACGAAGTCCGTTTCTGTCAAGAATAGCACCAGCATTTATACCATCTGAAAAAGCAACAGCAGCAGGTCCGTCCCATGGTTCCATTAATGCAGAATGATATTCAAAAAATGCTCTTACATCTTTACCCATATGATATTTAGGACCCCATGCCTGTGGAATAAGCATAAGCATTGCATGGCATAAATCCCTACCGCTTGCAACAAGCAGTTCAAACATATTATCAAGAGAGGCAGAATCACTCTGACCTTCTTTAATTAAAGGAAGTATTTCTTTTAAATCTTCACCTAACAGTTCAGAAGAAAATTGTGGTTCTCTGCCTGCAAGATTATTTAAGTTGCCTTTTAATGTGTTAATTTCACCGTTATGAGCAATATATCTAAATGGGTGAGCAAGCTCCCATGTAGGAAATGTATTTGTGCTGTATCTTTGGTGCACTAATGCAATCGGTGATTTAAAAGACTCATCTTTTAAATCCTGATAGAAATTTTCTACCTGAGTTGCCATAAAAAGCCCTTTATATACAACACTTTTTGATGACATGCTTGGAATATATACATTTGAAAGTTTAATTTCAATTAATCTTCTTGCTATGAAAAGTTTTCTTTCAAATACTGCCTGATTATCATATTTATTTTTTATAAATATTTGTCTTATTCTAGGACAAGTTACTCTTGCAGCTTTACCAACCGCATTAATATCAACAGGCACATCTCTCCAACATATTATATCGCCGCATTTTTCTATGATGATTTTTTCAATATCATCTTCAATATTTTCTCCGCCAAAAACAACAGCAACACCATATTTACCATATTCTGGCAGTTTCTCTTTAACTACTTTTCTAAAAAATTCATCAGGTATAGAAACAAGTATTCCAGCACCATCACCAGTTTCAGGGTCGCCACCTGTTGCACCTCTGTGCATTAAATTTTTCAAAATCGTAATACCATTTTCTACGGTCTGGTGCCTTGGTATGTTTTTTAAATCAGCAATCAGCCCCACACCGCAGGCATCTTTTTCATACTGGCTGTCATAAAGCCCAATGTTTTCAGGATACATTTAACCACTCCTATATTTATTCCTTCGCATTTATTATAATCAAAAAGTATGCCATAATTTTTTAATGTAAAAATAAGGTTTTTTATAAAATTTTTTGGTAAAAATTGTAAAACTATAAATTTTATTTTACAATTTTGTAAAAAAATAAATAATAAAAAAAATATTAAAAAATGATTATTTTTGCTTTTAAAATAAGGAAGTTTTATGTATTATCTGACATATAAAAATTTTTGGCATTTATATTGCATTAATAAGTGTTGAAATAAAATAGAATAAAAAGATTGGATAAATTTAGGAGGCATTATGAGTTTTTCAAAACGATATTTAACTATTAATGCTATTGCAGAAAATAAGGCTAAGGAATATGCAAAAGCAGAAAAAGCAACATTAGACCATTACGGTGAAGATGTCTTTAATGCGAAAGCTATTAGAGAGTATTTGCCTAAAAAATCAGCTGAAAAATTATTAAATACAATTAATAATAGAGCACAGCTTGACCCTGAAATAGCAGCAGATGTTGCTCATGGAATGAAACAGTGGGCAATAGAAAGAGGGGCAACTCACTTCACACATTGGTTTCAACCTTTAACTGGCTCAACTGCAGAAAAACATGATTCATTTTTAGAAATAGAAGGCGATAATGCTATTTTTGCATTTTCTGCTAAGAATTTAATTGTTGGTGAGCCTGATGCCTCATCATTTCCATCTGGCGGATTAAGAAGAACATTTGAAGCAAGAGGATATACTGCATGGGACCCTACAAGCCCTGCATTTATTAAACGCCATGCAAATGGTGCTACACTATGTATACCAACAGCTTTTTGTTCATATACAGGTGAAGCACTTGATAAAAAAACTCCGCTTTTGCGTTCTATTCAATGTCTTTCTTCATCTACTCAAAGGCTTATGAAGTGTTTTGGGTTAAAAGAAGAAAAAGTAACTATTACACTTGGTGCTGAACAGGAATATTTTTTAATAGATAAAAAGTTTTATCTCCACAGGCCTGATTTACTCCAAACAGGTAGAACTCTTTTTGGTGCAACACCACCAAAACATCAGCAGTTAGAAGACCATTATTTTGGCTCTATTCAACAAAGGGTTCTTAATTTTATGAATGAAGTAGAACAAGAACTTTGGAGATTAGGAGTGCCTGCTAAAACAAGACATAATGAAGTTGCTCCCGGTCAGTTTGAACTAGCTCCAATGTTTGAAGATTTAAACTTAGCTGTTGACCATAATATGCTTATTATGGATACACTTCGCCTTGTAGCAGATAGACATGGTTTTGTATGTCTTTTACACGAAAAGCCATTTGCAGGGGTAAATGGTAGTGGTAAACATAATAACTGGTCTATTAATTATGGGGATACAAACCTTTTAAATCCCGGGAATAATCCACAGCAGAATGCTGTATTTTTAACTGTTTTATGCGGTATTATCAGAGCAGTTGATACACATGCTGATATGCTTAGAGCAACAGTTGCCCATGCAGGAAATGACCACAGGCTTGGAGCAAATGAAGCACCACCTGCAATTATTTCTATATATCTTGGGGACCAGCTTAATGAAGTTATTGAAAATATAGAAAAAGGTGAAAATAATTCAAAACATAAAGCAGGTGTTATGCAGATTGGAGTAGATACTTTGCCTAATTTACCAAAAGATGCAACAGATAGAAACAGAACAAGCCCATTTGCATTTACAGGAAATAAATTTGAGTTTAGAGCACCGGGTTCAAGCCAGTCATGCTCTGGTCCTATGACTGTATTAAATACTATTGTGGCTGATTCATTTGATTATATAGCAGAACAGCTTGAAAGCCATATAGGTAATGAAGAGGCTTTTAACAATGAGCTGCAAAGAGTTTTAAAAGATATAATCAAAACACATAAAAGAGTAATTTTTAATGGTGATGGGTATACTGATGAGTGGAAAGCAGAAGCTGCCCGCAGAGGATTGCCAAATGCTGTTACTACAATGGACGCTCTTCGTAGTTTAGTAAATGATAAAAATATTAATCTTTTTGGTAAATATGGAGTATATTCTAAAAAAGAACTTGAATCAAGATTTGAAGTATTTTTAGAAGAGTATCACCGTAAAATAAGAATAGAAGGTGAAATAGCATTAAATATTGTGAGAAATAATATTTTACCTGCTGTTATTGAAGAATTTAAAACAGAACTTTCTGCTGTTAAGTCAGCAACAGATGCAGGCATTACTGTTGGAGTAGATGCTTTAAAAAGAAATGTAGAGCTTTTAGGTAAAGGGCTTGAAGATTTAACAGAAAAAACTGAGAAAATGGAAAAAGCTGTTACAGGGCTCCATGAAGAAATACTTGAAGCTATGGCAGAATTAAGAGAAGTAGTAGATAGATTAGAAAAAATTGTTTCTGATACTCTATGGCCTCTTCCAAAATATAGAGAAATGCTTTTTATTAAATAAAAGTAGTATAACTTCCATAGATAGTATGTAGTCCCTTATTCCTTATTTTCAGGGAATAGGGGATTTTTTTATTTTCCTATAAAAATAGTTGCATATTAATATAAATAATTATAATATAAATAAATATGCAATTAATGGTGTTAAATGGAAACATCAATCAATTTAAAATCTACAACAATGACAAGAGCAGTTACAACTATACTTATGGTTATTATATTTATACTGCTTCTTATTATGTTTTTGTATAAACTTGTAGATAATGCAGAAAAAATAGGTTATGAATATATAACATCATATACTCAGTCAGCAGAAACCATCGTAAATAAACATGCTCTTGTTTTAGAAAGTGGAGCAGCAAGTCTTTCGTTTTTTATGACTAAAAATCATTCAGAAGAAGATATTCAGCAGTGGATGAATAATTATATCAAATATATTAAAAAAACTCTTGGAACAGAAGGTATTGATGTATTTGGTATCATTAATGGCAAATTAGTTTCTGGTCAAAACAGGCTTGGGTCTGTTACAATGCCTGTAAGCCAGATGAAATGGTATCATAATGCTCGTAATAATAAGGGGAAAATAGTTTTCACTGATGTTTATACTGATATTGTAAATGGTGAAAAAGTATTTACACTTGCAACTGTTTTAGAAAATGGCAGAGATGTTTTAGCACTTGATATATTTCCAAAAAGTATAGGTAATAAATGGCTGTTAGATAATACACTGCCAAATCATGCTTCTTATTTTTTAGCAGATACTAATGGTGAAATTATTTTAATGCAGTCATCTATTAATCAGCCATTAGAAAATTTTCAGTCTGCAATAAAAAGAACAGTAGGAAAAATATATTCTGGAAATAATGAGTATAATTCAGCATTTTATTATATTATTGATTTAGAAGGCAAAAAAAGAAGTGTTTTTTATAGTTTTACTCAAAATAATATGATAGTTATACTAACTATATCTCAGTTTGTATTATATCAACAGTCTTTAAATATGATAAAAAATGATGTGGTGCTATTCTTTTCTAAACATATTGAATTTCTAATAGGTTCTTTATTTATTTTATTTATAATTATTTTAAGATTTAGAACTTTGCGAAAAATGGTTGTATATCAAAACCAGTCTATTAAAACATTAAGTAATTCTTATGCGGCACTGTATAGAATTAATTTAAAAACTCAATCTTATACTAATATTAAACAGGCAGAATTTGCATATATTCCGCTGAAACAAAAGGGAGAATATAAAGATTTATTAAATTCATTAAATATAGTAATGGATAAAGAGACTAAGGTAGAATTTAATAAACAGTTTTCTATTGAAAATATGATAAAGTTATCTAAAACACTGGTAAATGAATTTGGTGGTGATTTTAAATGGGTTGTAAATGGAGAAAACTGCTGGATGAATGTTAGTGTTTTATTTGATACATACAATATCGCTAATGATGCAATTATGTGCTTCCGTAATGTAAATACTGAAAAAATAAAACAGTTGGAAAGTATGCAGCTTTTAGAAGATAATGTTCAAAATATGCAGGATAATATACAGTCTGACAGGTTGTTTTATTCAAATATCAGCCATGATATGAGAACACCTATTAATGGTATAATGGGGTTTGTTGAATTGCTTAAATATAATATAGATAATAAAGATAAAATTACTGAATATGCTGATAAAATACAAATAACTGCACATTTACTTAAAGAACTTGTTGATGATATATTAGTAGAAGCAAAAGAAAAAAAAGGTATAAAAGATGATAATGAAGTAGTTTTTAATATTAAAGATGATGTAGAAAATCTTGTAGAAACTTTTAAAGTGCAGGCAAAAACAGAAAATAAAAATTTTGATGTGTTATTTAATATTAAAGATAATAAAATAAAAGGTGATTATCATAAATTGTGTCATATATTAAATAATCTTTTATCAAATGCTTTTAAATATACTCGTGAAAATGATAGTATTCTACTGACTATTAATCAGATAGAAAATACATCATCTTTTTATTACAATTTTGTAGTAAAAGATACAGGTATAGGTATGTCAAAAACATTTTTAGATAAACTTTTTGAACCATTTGCAAGGGAAAAAATGTTTAGTGATAAAAAAATGCAGGGCACAGGGCTTGGTATGGCTATTGTGTTACAGAGAGTTCGTTCTATGGGCGGAGATATCAGTGTAGATAGTAGTTTAGGGGTTGGAACAACAGTTACTGTTTCTCTTCCGTTTGAAAAATATATAGAAAGTGATAAATATGATTTATTAGAAAATAATGCAGAGAATAATTTTGATGAAGAATATATAAAAGATAAAACAATACTAGTTGTAGAAGACAATAAAGTGAATATGGAAATTTTAAATGAACTGCTTAAAATAAAAAATATAAATGTTATTAATGCTTGGAATGGTAAAGAAGCTGTTGAGATTATAAAAAATTCAAATGAATTTGAAATTGATGCCGTATTGATGGATATTATTATGCCAGAAATGGACGGTTATACAGCAGCAAAAGAGATTAGAAAACTTGAAAGAAAAGATGTATCATCACTTCCGATTATAGCTTTAACAGCTAATGCTTTTGTTGAAGATATTGAAAAAACAAAGGAAGCTGGCATGAAGGATTGTGTTACTAAACCTGTTAACTTTAAGCTACTTTTTAAAACTTTATGTAAGTGTATAAAATCAAAGAATAAAGAATAATACCTATCAAAGAATAAAAAAATATTCAAAATTATTTCTTGACATTAATTAAGCATATCTATAATATACTGAAGTTTTGCCTACTTTTAGGTGAAACAATGAAATCAATAAATACGGGGTAATATTATATGAGTTTTAATTGGAATGAGAAACGCTTAAAAAAAGCATTTCTTGCTCTTGAAAATGGTGAAGTTTTTAAGGGCTATTCTTTTGGTGCCTCTGTTGATAAGCTTGGAGAAACAGTATTTAATACAGGTATGAGCGGATATGAAGGCATAATTAGTGACCCATCTTATGCAGGTCAGTTTGTTGCACTTACTGCTCCTGAAATAGGTAACTATGGTATTGATTTAAATTTTTTAGAATCACGCAGCCTTTTTTTAAACGGGCTTATAGTTTGTGATATAA
>CAMEZN010000088.1 GCA_945947845.1 uncultured Mucispirillum sp.
CATGTTTCTTTGCATACCATTCCCTGAGTAAGAAGGTTAGTAAATGGTTCATCAAAAGATAAATAGCCCATGTCTCTTAAAACTTTTGTAAAAAACCTAGCATATAAAAGGTGCATAACAGCATGTTCTACACCACCGATATACTGGTCAACAGGCATCCAGTAATCCACTTCTTTTTTATCAAAAATATTTGTATCACATTTTGGTGAACAGTAACGAAGAAAATACCATGATGATTCCATAAAAGTATCCATAGTATCAGTTTCCCGTCTAGCTTTCCCGCCACATACAGGGCAGGTAGTATTTACAAAATCTTCTACATTATCAAGTGGATTGCCTTGACACTTAAAATCTACATTTTTAGGAAGTTCAACAGGCAAATCTTCTTCTTTTACTGGCTGCATACCGCATTTATCACAATATACAAATGGAATAGGAGCTCCCCAGTAACGCTGCCTTGAAATACCCCAGTCTCTTAATCTAAAATTTACAGATGCTTTTGCAGCATTATCTTTTGCAAGATTTTCTATAATTTTCTTTTTGGCTTCATCATAATCAAGCCCATTTAATTCACCAGAATTTACAAGTTTTCCAGCTCCTGTATATGCTTCTGTCATTTTATCTGGGTTTAATTCTTCACCTTCTGGCTGAATAACTATTTTAATAGGCAGGTTATATTCTTTTGCAAATTCAAAGTCTCTTGTATCATGTGCAGGAACAGCCATAACAGCACCTGTTCCATAATCCATTAATACATAGTTTGCAATATATACTGGAAGTTTTGTATTATTTACAGGATTAATTACATATTTTCCAGTAAAAAAGCCTTTTTTCTGTTTATTATCTGTCCTATCAGCTTTATCTTGTTTTGCAATATCTGCAATAAATTTTAAACCGTCCTGCTCATATTCTGTGCCTTTTAGTATATCTTTAACCATCGGGTGTTCTGGAGCTAAAAGCATAAAAGTTGCACCATAAAGTGTATCAGGTCTTGTTGTAAAAACAGTAACTGTTTTATCACTTTCTGCAAATTTAAAAATAATTTCTGCACCAATAGATTTACCTATCCAGTTTCTTTGCATAGTTAAAACTTTTTCTGGCCAGCCTTTTAATTTATATGTATCTTCCAATAATTCATCTGCATATTCTGTGATTTTTAAGAACCATTGTTCCAGTTCTTTCATTTCTACAACAGAAGAACAACGCCAGCAGTGGCCGTCTTCTACCTGTTCATTAGCAAGCACTGTTTCACATTCTGGGCACCAGTTAACAAGTGATTTCTTTTTATAAGCTAACCCTTTTTTCCATAATTCTATAAATATTTTCTGTTCCCATTTATAATATTCTGGTGCACAAGTGGCTACTTCTCTTGTCCAGTCATAAGAAAAGCCAAGTTTTTTAAGCTGTTCTTTCATATTTGCTATATTAGAATATGTCCAGTCAGCAGGGTGCCTATTGTTTTGTTTTGCTGCATTTTCAGCAGGAAGCCCAAAAGCGTCCCAGCCCATAGGGTGAATAACATTTAACCCCTGCATAAATTTAAAACGGGAAACAACATCACCAATAGAATAATTACGAACATGCCCCATATGAATATTGCCTGATGGATATGGTAGCATTTCTAAGCAGTAATATTTTTCTTTGCTGTTATCTACTTCTCTTTTAAAAACATTATTTTCTTCCCAGCGTTTTTGCCATTTTGATTCAAATGCAGATGGATTATATTTCATATATCTTTCACCATTAATAATTTTAACATCTATGTCATATACCATAATATATATAATTTAAGCAAGTAAAATGTAATATTTTAAGTTTAGATAATTATATATTTAAGGCATGTATTTAATAAAATTAATCTGCCTTTTAAGGGCAGATTTTATATTCTCATTGAAAGGCTTATTCTTCCTCGTTCTTTATCAATATCTATCACCATCACTTGAACTTTCTGCCCAACTTTTACAACTTCACTTGGGTGTTTTATATAACTTTCTGAAAGTTCAGATATATGGACAAGACCATCATTTTTTAAGCCAATATCAACAAAAGCTCCAAAATCTACAATATTAGTAACTTTACCAGAAATAACCATACTTGGTTTTAAATCATCAAGATTTACAATACTTTTCTTAAATATTACAGGGTCAACACTATCTCTCACATCTCTATCAGGTTTTTCCAAATTTTCAATAATATCATTAAAAGTGTATATCCCAAGTCCTGTTTCTTCTGCAAGTTTATTTAAGTTATTTGTTTTTGCTACTTTTCTAATTAATCCAACTTCTTTAACCGTAAGATTAAAACGGTTTAATAAAGTATGGACAGCATCATAAGTTTCTGGGTGAATGAACATACTGTCAAGCACTTCATCACCACCATATATTTTTAAAAAACCTGCACACTGTTTAAAAATTGATTCTCCAATACCTGCTATTTTTAAAAGCTGGTTTCTATTATTAAATACACCATTATCTTCTCTAAATTTTACTATCTTTTCAGCAATAGAATAATTTAGACCAGAAACATACTGTAAAAGGGAAGGACTTGCAGTATTTAAGTTTACACCAACATTATTAACCACATCTTCAACTACAGCCTGTAATGTATTTTCAAGTTTTTTCTTATTAACATCATGCTGATACATTCCAACACCAATAGAGCGGGGTTCAATTTTTACAAGTTCTGCCAGCGGGTCAATAACCCTGCGGGCAATAGATATAGCACCCCTGATAGTAACATCTAAGTCTGGAAACTCTTTTGCTGCAACTTCACTGGCAGAATAAACACTGGCTCCTGCTTCATTTACAATAGTATATTCTACATTTAACTGGCTTTCGCTTAATACTTTTGCAACAAATTCTTCTGTTTCTCTGCTTGCTGTGCCATTGCCAATAGATATTGCATTAATATTAAATTTATTTATTATTTCAATAACTTTCTTTTTACTGCCTTCATAATCACTTTGTGGCGGAGTAGGGTATATAACCCCATATGTTAATAACTTACCAGTTTCATCAACAGCTGCATATTTGCAACCTGTTCTATAAGCAGGGTCAAGCCCTAAAACAGACCTTCCTTTTACAGGTGGTGTCATTAGCAGACTTTTTAAATTATCACCAAAAACATGTATGGCTCTTTCTTCTGCATTTTGCCGTAATTCACTTCTAATTTCCAGCTCAATAGATGATGAAAGCATCGTTTTAAATGCACGACCTGCACATTTTTCTATAACTTTATTATGCTTATATCCTTCTTCATACATTATAGCAAGCACAGTATTTATACATGTTTCTTCATCAATATTTAATTTGACTTTTAATATGTTTTCTCTTTCTCCCCTGAAAATTGCCAAGATTCTGTGCGGCGGTAATGTTTCTATTTTTTCTTCAAATTCATAATATGCTTCATAAGGAGTTCTTTCCTGAAAATCTTCTGCTGCAATAGATGAAATTACTCCTGTTTTATTATATATTTCTCTTAATCTATTTTTAATATTTATATTATGACCAATATCTTCTGTGATAATATCTCTTGCCATAGAAAGAACAGTATCAATATCAGCAGCTTTTTCGTTAATGTAATCTTTTGCAAAATCTTCTAATGAAGATAAATCAGTATGAGTTTTAATGTATTCAGCAACAGGTTCTATTCCAGCTTCTCTTGCAATATCTGCCTTTGTTTTCTTTTTAGACTTATAAGGTGCATATAAATCTTCCACTTCTGTAAGAGTAGATGCTTTTAATATGGCAAGTTTCAATTCATCTGTCAGCTTACCTTTTTCATCAATATTTTTAATAACTTCATCTTTTCTTTTATTGAGATTTTCAAGGTATTCATATCGTTCAAGAATATTTCTTATCTGGATTTCGTCCATAGCACCAGTCTGTTCCTTTCTATATCTTGCAATAAATGGAACAGTATTGCCATCAAGATAAAGAGATATTAAATTTTCTACATTTTTTTTGGGAAAAGAAAATTCTTTGATAAGTGAGTCTAAATCAACCATATTCCGTCCTTACATATATTTCGTTATGATATTACTTTATTTCGCTGTTATTATCAAGAAATATCTTTAATTATATTTGACATTATTTATAGATTTTATTAAAATGTTAAAAAAGGGATATGAAGATGGTAAGTATAATATTATTTATAACAGCTTGTGTCGTTTTAATTGCAGCAGCTTTTTTACTAGCAAAAAGCCATAAAAAAGAAAGTAAAATACAATTTCCAAAAGAACAGAAAGAACAATCATTTAATACAAAATATGATGAACTTGTTTATCTTTACAAAAGCGGAGCTATTAAAGAAGAAGAGTATAAAAACCAGATGAAAAATATTATTAACTAGCTTTTTTATGCACCTGTAAAAAATACTATTAATGCCTGAGCAAGTCCTATAACAAACCCTATAAAAAAACCTAAAATATTTATCCATTTAAAATGCTCTTTCATAAATGAAAATAATATATTTTCAACTTCTGGCAAAGGAAGTGCATTAATTTTATCTTTGACTATTTTTTCAATATTTACAGCATTAAGTGCATATTTCAAATTATTTTTTATTAATTTAACAGATAATTCTGTTATAACATCAGCTATTTTATTATAATTTTGGCTTATAAATTCAATAAATTTATTAATAATATTTGATTTAACTGTTTTATAATTTTCTGCATTAAGTATATCCATAACATCAATTTTGATAAATTTATAGATATCAATATTGAAAAGCTTTAATACTTCTTTTACTGTTAAGTTGCTATACTGATATAATTTATCTAATATTAAAGATGATACTTTATCTAAAATATTAGTATCAGTAATGAAATGACTTTTTATATATAACACAATTTCATTGTTATCATTAAAACCCAGCTTTATAATTACTTCATTTATAGTCATTTGAAGCAGATTATCTATTTCATCTTCAATTGTTTTATATATATTTTTATAAATATCAGGGTTAGTTGATAAATCTTCTGTTATGTGTGGCAGTTCATTTTCAACAATCTGTTCAATTTTTTCATTACTCAAAAAAAGGTTGATAAATCCTGCTTTTAAGATATCCATACCAGTAGCAGAAGATATCATATTATCTTTAAAATTAACTACTTTTTGAGCTAATACTGTTTTTACTTTATCATTTTTTCCAAGCCGTCTTATATTTGCCATAATTGTGATAGTTAGATATTCAATTAAATCTTGTTTTCTGCTTAAAATATCACTAGGCAGTATTTCTTGTAATGTTTTGTTATCTGATAATAAAGTATCTATTGATTTTTTAAGCTGTTCATCTATGGCTTTTTCTAAATTAAAGCTTTTTACAAGCTGGAAGACTGGTTCTCTAAAACTATTTATATCTATCTGTTTATTAATAAAAATATCTATAACAGTTTTTGCTGCACTATTTAATGCTTTATTAATAACATCTTTATTATCAATTATTTTATCTTCAAGACTTGATAATCTTATAACAGCATGTATATCTTTTGCATTAAGACTTTTAAGTTTTTCTGCGATTAGGTTGTGTATTTTTGCTTTTATATCATTATTTTCAAGAGCATATAGAAAATCATCATGAGCTAGAAGTTTCTGTCCCACAATTTCAGAAATTTTAACTGCTAATTTTGGTCTTGTTTTAGGCACAATACCTTGCCAGCCTAATGTATACCATTTAGGTTCGTAAGGTCTGAAAAGCATTTTGATAGCAATTTTATTTGTGATATAACCAACTACACCAGCAACAACAGGAGTAGTAATAAGGTTAATTATTGGCTGCTCTAACAACGGCTCCCTCTCTTAAACCAAAATCTGAAACAGTGATAATATTAAGGTTTGTTTTACCTAATATTTCAAGTATAATTAAAATACCGGGTATAATTAAATCTTCTCTGCCTTTATCCATACCTTTAATTTCAAGCCTTTTATTATATGGAGTAGAATATACTTTATTAAGAATTTCTATGACTTTTTCTTTTTGTATTCTATATCCATTTACTTTATTAAAGTCATATTCTGTCATTTCCATATCTATTGCTGCAAGGGTTGTCGCTGTTCCTGCGGTTGCAATAAAATTTTCTATATTATTTGGAATAGTAATATTTTTAAAAAAATCTTTAATATATGCACTGCATTTTTCAAGTGTTTCGTTACTGCCACTTTGAAAATTAAACATATCAGCCATTTTAACAACACCAATTTTATGGCTTTCTGTATGTAATTCTTTATTTTCCTGCATATAGATAATTTCTGATGAACCGCCACCAACATCAAGTATTAATGGGTGGCTGCCAGCATCAAGCCCAGAACATACACCAAGATATTCAAGCATTCCTTCTTCTT
This sequence comes from uncultured Mucispirillum sp., assembly GCA_945947845.1. Lineage (GTDB taxonomy): Bacteria > Chrysiogenota > Deferribacteres > Deferribacterales > Mucispirillaceae > Mucispirillum. The sequence goes on from CAMEZN010000088.1 coordinate 6,345, forward strand.
TTCCACTTATAATAGATATTTCTATACCTTCATTTTTTGCTGCCTTAATAAATTCTTCGCCATTTTTTGCTTCACGAACAGCACTTGTAGCAACTGTTTTAATTTTTGTAACATTATACTTATCAAGTGCTTTTTTAAATCCAGCAAGCACATTTATAGATTTTGTAAAAGGTTCATCTGATAATATGCCTGTTTTATCAATATTTGTTGCAAGTCTTGTAGTTGCTTTTTCCTGATAAATAATATTTTTTATTTTATTATTTTCAATCTCAGCAATTATCAATCTAATAGAGTTACTGCCAATATCTATACCAGCTGCAATATTGTTATTTTTGATGCTCATTTACATACCTTCTATGCACATCATAAGTTTCTGAAAATAAATGTTCGCCATTTTTACTTGCTACAAAAAATAAATAATTAGTTTTTGCAGGGTTTGCAACAGCTTCTAATGCAATCAACGATGGGTTGCATATTGGAGTAGGGGTAAGTCCTTTATGCTTATATGTATTATAAATATTTGTTTCATCTTTTAAATCAGCCTTGCCAATTTTTATTTCAAATTCACCCCTTAAAAATTTACCATAAAGTATAGTAGGGTCTGCCTGTAAAATCATATTAATATTCAGCCTGTTATAGTAAACTGATGCAACTATTGGAGCTTCAAATACATTATATGTTTCTTTCTGCACAATAGATGCTAAAATAATTGCTTCATATTCGGTTAAACCTTGGGCAGCAACTTTTTCTTTAAAATCAGCAGGAAGATATTTTTTAAAATCACCATACATTGTGTCTACAATATATTCTACTTTATA
>CAMEZN010000089.1 GCA_945947845.1 uncultured Mucispirillum sp.
AATTGTTTCACTTTTAACATATGGTGACCCAAAAATGATAAGTCCAGCAACGATTGAATCTGATAATCACAAAGTAGGACTATTTGCAATTTCTTTTGTACCTGAAAATAATGGGAAAGGAGCATTATTTTCAAGAAGTGATTTAGCGGATATAGATCCATATGCTTTTGTTGCTCAAAATCATTTAACTAATATTACTAATCACTTTACCAACAGAACCTCTTTAAATGATGAGCAGCTATTATGGCTCGCATTATTTAAGAGTCCTGTATATAAAGCATTTAATATGTATTCTATAAGTAAAGGGGCATTAGACAGTTTTAGCGATAATTTTAAATCTGTTGCGGGGGTCCAAATGGCTTATGAATTTTTATCAAAAATTAATATGGAAATTTTAAAAGGTTTAGCAAAATTTCAACAAGGTGTAGAGATGGCTGGTTATTGGACTGATGCATCTAGACTGCCAAAAAAAACAGAGTTTATAAAAAATAGATTACACACTATGGTAGAGAGTAGTTACAGTGCTTATGTTGAGGCATATAGCATATTTTCCAAAAAAATGCAGGATAATAACGAGTTAGTGAAACTGCAAAATATCCAAAATGCCATGGCAGCAAGGCACCCTGTGTTAAGTCAGAAGATATTCGTTCCAGGATTTTAATATTCAGTTAATAAATTAATATAGAGCCTTATTTAAAATATAAGGCTCTGATTTTTTGTTTAAAATGTAACATTTTATTCTTATTATTAATAAACTATATTTATCTGGAGGATGTATGAAAAGAAGAATTATATTAGTTTTATTACTGGTATTATCTGTTCCTGTATATTCTTATTCGGCACCAACATATGAGATTTATACATGGGGCTATATGGATATAATGTATAATATGTTGAATGCTGTTAAGTATTTTATGGGTTCAGGTAATTATGAAATGATGTTTAAGATAGCTGCATTATTAGCCTTAATCACTATCTTTTTATCATTACTTAACGATAAAGGGTTCTCACCTGTTTTAATGGTTCAGAAAATATTATTAATTATAGGGTTACAGGCTTTCCTTTTTGCTAATGTTACTGCAAGGGTGGAAATTAAAGATGTTTCAAACGGTGTTGTAGGAGCAACAGGGTTTGAGGTTGTAGAAGATGTTCCTGTAGTAGTAGCTTTTCCGTTATATGTATTATCAAATATTGAGAAAGCGGCAAGAGATACTTTTAGAGATGCATTAAATAGAGCTGCTGGTCAGAACGGTATATTTTTGCAGGATATGTCAGTGATAACAGCATTAAATATAATGGATACAGCAAATAATATAAGAGTATCAGATGTGAATTTTATCAGGTCATACCAGTCGTTTATGGAAAATTGTATAGTGCCTGATATATTAACAGGTTTTACTGATGTTAATCAGCTTGTAAAATCTAGTGATGCTTGGGAAATTTTTGGAGTAGATTTACACAAATCAAGGATAGGTAGTTTTTACGATGGGACAAAGAAAAACACTGTTGATGGTCAAATTATGACTTGCGATAAATTGTATGAAAATATAGACAGACAGATAGCTGGGTTAAGTGCAAATGCTGAAAATCAGATAAAAGGTCAGTTAGGTTTAGCAGCTAATACTACTATAGATACTGTATTAGGCAGTATGGGTACTGATTTATTTAATTATCAGCAAGGTCAAACCATGTTATTACAGAATGCTATGATGTTAAATACATTTTCTGATGCATATTCTAATTTAGGAAGTTCGTTAGGTATGGAAGAAAATGCACTAGGTTATGGTATGGCCAAAGCACAGGAAACTGCAAAAATGACAGGTGCTATGCAGGCAATACAGGCTAAAAAATATTTACCTACTGCCAAAGGTTATATGACGGTGATATTTGTAGCATTAATACCGTTTATAATAATAATAGCACTTATAACATCTAATTTTAAGAAACCATTTGCTATGATATTTGGTTTACTTTTAGCACTTGCATTATGGAATATAGGAGAGCAGTTATTAGATTTTATTATAATAGTTCGCACGAAGACATTATTTGCAAGTAGTGGTTTATCTGCTTATAATCTAGAAAGTCAGCCATTTTTAAGCTCAGGTATAACTGATATGTTGAATTTATCATTAAGTATGTACTGGATGATACCGACACTTGCATTTAGTGTAGCTACCTTAAGCGGCTTTGGAGCAGCCAGTATGATGGGCAGTATATCAGGCATAGCGACAGCTGGAGTATCTGGAGCGGCAGCAGAGGCAGCAACTGGCAGTATGAGTGCAGGTAATATCCGTATGAGCAACATCAATATGAATAAGTATGATGCAGCCCAAACAATGAATGCTGGCACAACTAGTAAGTTAAGTTTAGACCATCAGCAGACAGCCAGCAACCAAAGCAGTGTATCAACAGGTACTAGGAATATCCATGATAAGACAGACAGCCTTAAGCATGAAGGCACAACCTTTATGAGAAATCAAGATGGTGAACTGCTGCGAATGACAGGTAATTTTGAGCAGACAGGTGGTGCTTGGAAATTCAGCGGTAATGTTCAGAATTTAAGTACAGGAGAAACCTATACAGGCAATATGTCAGGTATGGCTAAAGATATGAATAGTATGCAGCAGGGTTTAAATGTTGATGATATATCTATGACAGGTAAAGAGCGTGCTAATTTAGGTGATGTGAAAGGTAAAAATGTAGCCTTTATACAGGGCACAGTTGTAGATAGTAATTTATCTGCCAGTGATATTATTCATAAAGATAAAACTCGCACAGAAAACACTAATGATGAGAAAAACTATAGTTATGAAAGAACAACAGATATAGACACAAGTAGAACTGAAAAACATAATAATTCATACTCTTCTGGCGATACAGTAACAATTAATACAAAGAACCAAATAAAAGTTGGTGATGAAGTATTAACTGGTGGAAAAATAACTCAAGAAGGAAATAAAGCAGTTATTGAGGGAACTACAGCAGACGGTATGAAATACACAGCAACGGTAGGTAATGCAGAAATTAACAAAGATGAGAACGGAAACTACACTGTCGGCGGACAAGTAGCACAGAGCCGCAAAGAAGGTGGAAACAGCACAAATATTAATAACAGTTATAGTGAACAAGCTGGACAAAAACTTGCACTTGGTGATGAAATTACTGGTCATGGTGGAGCAAGGGGAGTATTAAAAGAAGGATTTTCTAAATATATAGGCAATAGTGAAGATGCAGAGATAGCAAAAGATGCATTTTTTAACAATTTAACTCAAAATCAGAATGCCATATTATCACAAAGTGGAAGTAATATGACAGCTGGAGAATTAGCAACCTCATTAAAAGCTTATGCAAAAGGTGAAGTATCTTTAGGTATTGGTGTTCCAGGTGGCACAGGTGCTAAAGCCTCTCTTGGTGTAGAAGCTGCTATTGGTGCTTCATTGAGACAGGTAGGTCAAAATGCAACATCTGCTGATTTCAATAGGATAATGAATGAACAGATATTTAACAATGTAAGTCAGCAGGTAGCATTTGGTAAGATTAAAGCAGAAGATTTTGATAAGGCATTAGAACAGGCATATGATGCTTATAATAATGTTTTAAAGGATATAGCCAAAGGAACTGGTTCAATGAATCCGTATACGGAAACAGAAGGTATGGTTAATATGCCAACAAATCCTTCAAAAAAATAAGAGAATATTAGAAAATATAAAACAATCCCCACTAATAAAGCAATTAGTGGGGAAATTTTTTATAATTTAAATGGATTATAATATGAAATAATTAATGGTTATCGTGATATATATTTCCAGGAAGGTCTGAATAACATGGATCAGTATATATATTAGTATCATCAGCATCATTACAATATTTATTATTACTATTAATATTTCCTGTGTAATGAACTTTATGTTTTACTTTATATATTGCAATTAAAATAGCACTTAATATAATAAATCCCAAAACAATAAAAAATATAGTTAAAAAATTCATATCTCTTAACCTCCAAATTATTCGATAAGTTGTATTCTTATCATATTTGTATTGTAGTATAAGAATGGAAAAATGTCAAGTAAAACTTTAAGATTAAACTATAAAAAATCTTTTATTATTAATAAGTTACAAACTTATTAATAATAAAAAAAGTGAATTTATAATGCCATGCTTATATGATATTTATTAATCACAATTAATTTTTAAACCTTTATCCCAATTTGATACTTCTGCATTTGTCCATTGTCTACCATTAGCACATGTTCCACTTACAGGTTTGTTATTTTTATATATTACAGTTGCCCAAAGATAACCATTGACATAACGCTTTAATGTTCCATCTATTTGGCTATTTTTGTATGTTATTTCTTGTTGTAGTTTACCATTTTCACTGTATAATTTTTCTACACCGTTTGCTTGATCATTTTTAAATGGGAGTTCATATTGTATAACACCGTTTTCATAGTATATTTTTGCAATTCCATCTTTTTTATTGTTTTTATAGGGTGTTTCTTTTTCTAAAGTACCATTTTTGTAATATTGTTTTTCTACACCTTCTATTTTGCCATCTTTAAATGGAATTTCCATAACTAGCTTCCCATCCTCATCATATATTTTTCCTATACCTTCTACTTTACCATTTTTAAGTGTCCCTATATGTTGTAGTTTTCCATTTTTATGGTAACATTTTACTAATCCATCTGGTAAATTATTTTTATTTTTTGATGGGTATATACATTTTAATTCACCAGTATCATAATATGTTTTGTCTGTATTATTATCTGCAAATACAAAAGTAGTAAAAGTAGTAAAACTTAAAAATAAAATAAATAAAATTTTTTTCATACAATCCTCATTTTTCTTATAATGGTTATTTGTAGACAATATTTTGTTATAAGTCAACATATAAAGTTTGCAATAACTAATTTTATAAAATGTATTGATTTTACAATAAACTGTTTAAAAAAGTTTTGATAAATTCAAATCCTAATGATGCAAGGTTTTTTATATAGCTCATTCCTGAATTAATAAAATTAATTTCCATTAATCTGCTGTATGGAATTGGTAACTCTAGAATAATAGGTATTATTGCAATCAAAATACCTAAACAAGTTACTCTTTTTTGTAATTTTAGTTCACGCTTATTTGCTTCTTTTTCTCTTTGTTGTTCTTGATGTAATATTCTTTGACTTAATAATAATGCCTCTTTTTCTCTGTTTCTACTGAGTATATCAGCCAATGCGATTACTTGAGATTTTATTTCATCATGTTTAGCTTTAACATTATAATTTGTTGATATAATCTTCCAAAAATTATAAGTCTGGTATCTATCCATTTTAACTGGATTTTCAAAGAAATACTGTAAATCAAAAGCATGAATTTTTTCTATAAAGTTTTCAATATACCAGCTATTTTCTTTCGCTGTATATATATTTGCCATATCATTAGATAATTTATCCATTTTTCTATTATAAGCAATAGCCAGTAAATACATCATTAGTATTCTATAAAATACTTGGTCTGCTGTATCTTTTTGTTCTATTAGATTTGTATCATTATCTGTTTCATTAGTTTTGGGCTTAATTTTATCATAATAGCTTTGTTTTTTATAGACAGCAAAACCTTTTTCAGAAATCATAAAATGGAAATATGAAGTTTCATAGCTATTTGTTTCGTCTGGTTTAAATGTTTTTGAATCCCTAAACTCTTCAGAAACTAATTCTGGTTTAACAATTTTATCATAAAATAAAGCCTTAAGTGCAAAATCTTTTTTACTATATTTTATATCAATTACTGTATGTTCTATTCCGCCATCAATATAAAAAGTTCTTGTATTTGTAGTTATTTGAATTTCATCAAAAAAAGTATATATTGTTTCATCTATACTATCTCCATTTTGAACTTTTATACCATTTCTAACACTATCATAGAAAAACTTGTATTCTTGAGTGTTTGCTTCCATATATCCTCCTGTAGAATGTTGTAAAAACATTAATTTATATATTATTACAATAAGAAATTCAAGTATATATGTATTTTATATATATAACACCTATTGACAGTAATCATTAACTTTCATATATTATATTTATCTTATATTACTTCCACAGCGAAGTCCCTGTCTAATGGCAGTCCAAGAAGTCTACGGGCTTACTCTTACTTAAACCTTACGAATAGGTTTCAACTATACACAATATTAGTGTATCTAATTTTAAAAAATATAAAAATATATGATAAAAGATATATCTTTTATCAAGGGAGTTATTATGTCAGAACTTGTCATAACAGAATCAACTTTTAATCTAATTAAAAGTGCAGGGGAACCAAGCACAAGTGGTTCTTTTAATTTTATATACATTATCTTAATATTTTTAATGATAATGATAACTTTATCTATTCTTTCATATTATAAAAAATTACAAAGAGAGAAAGGTAAAAAAAATTTATCTTCTACAGAACTTAGGAAAAAACTATTAACAGTTGCTCCAGTTGCAAACAATATTTTTAATACTGATAACACACCTAATCAGGTTGTCAGTAATGCGGTCAGTAATGCGGTAAGTGTATCTGAAATATCAGATATAGAAGAGCAGTCATTTTATTCTACAGAGAATATTACTGCGATAGATATTAATTCGTTAGATGATACTGATACATCAGTTCAAGAATTAATCTATGCATTAGAAAATAATTAGGAGAAAGAAAATGCAAAGTCAAATATTAAAAGAAAATTTTAAAATTACAAGAGATAAAATAGAAAAAAGCTCATCAGAAAAGAAACTATTGATAGGCTTATCAGTCAGCAGTTTAAAAGATATGGCAGCTCTTGTAAAACATAATATGCAGACATACTGCACAGTATATCCTGCATTACAGGATATGAAGGTAGAGCGATTAGGGCTCTATTATTCTAAAGAAGACGGCTTAATATGCTATGTGTTTTCAGTTAAAAATACATTTGAAAATACAGAAGATTATTTATTCTTCCATTATGACTGGGAAGAAAAATTTGACTATAAGTCATACTATCTTACATCAAACACAGATGATGTAAGAAACTTATATCTTACTTATGCAGTATTAAACAGCATAAGTGAAAGAGA
>CAMEZN010000090.1 GCA_945947845.1 uncultured Mucispirillum sp.
ATAATAACGCAGATGTAGAGTGGTTTCATTTTGTGGGATTTTTGAGTGATCAAAGAGGGGATATCACAAAATATTTTGATATCTTAAAGAAATGCTTTGATATGAAAATTAAGGTTGAAAAACTGTATTCATTTGAAAAACAGTCGGATAATATTGAAAAATTTGAAGAACTGATACTGAAAGAGGTTGACGATATTCGAGAGGCAGAAAAAAATGCTCCTGATATGCAAATGGATTCTAGTATGCATGTAAAATCGGCACAGGATGAATATATACATCATTTGATTCAGGAAAACAATACACTTAATAAGCGCATGGATGCAACACTTGATGAATTAAATAATATCCGTATAAAATATATGGGTAAGAAAGGGATAATTAGTCTATTAAATAAAGTATTAGGCACTCTTTCACCAGAAGAACGCCCAAAAATGGGAGAAGCTATCCAAAATTTACGAAATAATTTTGAGACAAAATTTAGTGAAAAAGCAAATATTATTAAAAAAGCATTAAAAGATGCAGCTTTATCTCAGGAATATATAGATGTTACTTTAAGCCCTTATCCTTTTAATAAAGGCTCACTTCACCCTGTGAAAAAAATATATGATGAAATTGTTGATGTATTTACAGCAGCTGGATACACTGTGGCACAGGGTCCGGAAATAGAAGATGATTTCCATAATTTTGAAGCATTGAACCTGCCTAAAACTCACCCTGCAAGAGATATGCAGGATACTTTTTATATAGATGAAAATAATATTGTTTTAAGAACTCATACATCGCCAGTGCAGGTTCGTGTTATGGAAAGCCAAAAACCACCTATAAAAATAATTGCTCCCGGTGCAGTATACAGGTGTGATTATGACCAGACACACTCTCCAATGTTCCACCAAATAGAAGGGCTTGTGGTAGATAAAGGTATCACTATGGCAGATTTAAAAGGCACTTTAAAACTTTTTATTTCTCGCATTTTTGGTGATGATTTAGATGTGCGGCTTCGCCCTAGTTTTTTCCCATTTACAGAACCATCAGCAGAAGTTGATATGGGCTGTGTTCATTGCAGAGGCAAAGGGTGCAGAATGTGCAAAGGCACAGGCTGGATAGAAATAGCAGGCTGCGGTATGGTAAACCCGGCAGTATTTAGACATGCAGGCATTGACCCAGAAATATACAGTGGTTTTGCTTTTGGTATGGGGATTGAACGTATTGCACTTTTGAAATACGGTATAGATGATATCCGTCTGTTCTATGAAAACTCTCTTAAATTTTTAAAACAATTTTAGGTGTTAATATGAATGTTAGTATAAACTGGTTAAAAGAATATATAGATTTAAATGATAAAACTGTTAAAGAAATTGCTGATGGTTTAACTTTGGCAGGCTTAGAGGCAGAAGGATTTAATGAAATAGCCGCTCTTTCAAATGTGGTAACAGCAAAAGTTCTTAGTAAAGAAAAACACCCTAATGCAGATAAATTAAGTGTGTGCAGAGTTACTGACGGTAGTGAAGAATATCAGGTAGTATGTGGAGCTCCAAATGTTGCAGCAGGACAGATTGTGCCTTTTGCTAAGATAGGAGCTGTTCTTGGTGATATTAAGATTAAAGAAGCTAAATTAAGAGGGGTTGATTCTTTTGGTATGATATGCTCAGAAAGAGAGCTTGGTTTAACTGATGAGCATAACGGTATAATGGTGCTTCCAGAAGATACACCGCTTGGAGCAGATATTAATGGTATTGTTGGCACAGGTGATACTGTTGTAGAGTTTAATGCTACTCCAAACAGACCAGACTGGCTATCAGTTATAGGGGTTGCAAGAGAAGCATCTGCTGTATTTAAAAGGCCATTAAAACTTCCAGAATGCAGTGTGTCAGAAAATAATGAAAATGTATCAGACTTCATTAAAGTAGATATAGAAGAAAAAGAAAAATGTCCAGTATATTTTGCCCGTATTATAAAAGGTGTTAAAATCGGACCGTCTCCATTATGGATACAGGCAAAATTAAGAGCGGCAGGAGTAAGACCAATTAATAATATAGTAGATGTTACAAACTATGTATTAATGGAATGGGGACAGCCGCTTCATGCTTTTGATATTAGGAATATTGATAAAGGCATTATAGTAAGAAATGCTTTTGAAAATGAAAAAATTACTGCTCTTGACGGTAAAGAATATACATTAAATAATGATATGCTTGTAATAGCAGACACTTCTAAACCACTTGCAATAGCTGGTATTATGGGTGGTGAATATACATCTGTTATGAGTGATACGGATACAGTTGTGCTTGAATGTGCTTATTTTGAACCTTCAACTGTTCGTAAAACAAGTAAAAAATTAGGACTTTCATCTGATTCATCATACAGATATGAAAGGGGTATAGATTATGGTGCAACTGAAAAACTATCAGACTATGCAGCAAATCTAATAGCTGAAATATGCGGTGGAACAGTCTTAAATGGTAAAGCAGGTGCAAACCACTTAAAAATAGAAGAAAAAACAGTAACTTCTTCATGCAGCAGAATTAACCAGCTTTTAGGCACAGATTATAAAATAGAAGATATGAAAAATATCTTAGACAGCCTTTTAATAAAAACAGAAATAAATGGCGATAAATTAATATCAACTATCCCTACTTTTAGAAACGATATTGCAATGGAATGTGATATTGCAGAAGAAGTTGCAAGAGTTATGGGCTATGATAAAATAGGCTATACTATGCCTAAAATGGATAATGAAATAGATATTCAAAGTCCGAAAGTCAGATACAGCAGAGTTGCAAGAAATGTTTTAGAAAATTTAGGTTATAATGAAGTTTTAAACTTTTCTTTTGCAGGTGCTGAGTATTTATCTATTTTTGATACAAACGAAGAACATTTTGTTAAGCTTTTAAACCCTATTTCACAAGATATGGCTTGGATGCGGACATTAATATTCCCATCTATTATTAAAAATATGCAGACAAATAAAAACATGGGCTATAATAGTATAAAACTTTTTGAGCTTTCAAATGTTTATATTTCAAATGGTAAATCAAATCTTGCTCAGGAACACCTTCACTTGTCATTAGGGGTTATGGGTGATTATTATGATGATACATGGATAAATCTTCCAAAGCTTGATACATTTTACTATTTAAAAGGTGCTCTTGATAATGTAATAAGCAAGTTTAATATGAAAGCAGAATATAAAAGATTAGAAGACTGTCATTTTCTCCACCCGGGGAAATCGGCTTCTGTATATTTAAATGGTAAATATGCAGGGTTTATTGGAGCATTACACCCAGATACATTAGAAAAACTGAATATGAAAAGCGAATGTTATGTGGCAGAAATTGATTTTTCATTGTTAATTGATGAAGCATATAATAAAAATGAAGCAGCAAAATCAACCATGCACTATACAAAATTTTCAAGATTTCCGTCAATTCAAAGAGATTTGGCATTAATCGTGAAAAGTAAAGTAAATGCTGCTGATTTAATAAATACTGTTAAATCAATAAGCCCTATAATTACAGATACAATAGTTTTTGATGTATTTGAAGGAAAACCAATTAATTTTGGATACAAAAGTATTGCTGTCCGTATAACATTTACTGATATGGAAAAAACATTAAGAGATGATGATATAAACCCAATAATAGATAATATTTTAAAATCTCTTGAAAAAGAGCATGGAGCAGTTTTAAGATAATATTTACATTTATTAAATATTTAGTTTATAATCCATAATGAATTAAAATATTGTTATTTTAGTTTATTATGGATATTCAGTGATTTTTTAATATATGAATTAAATGAAAAGTTATTTATAAAAATTATTTTTTTATGTAATTTATATGTAATATATTATTAACTGCTTGAAAGTTTTAAATAATTATGGTTAAAATGATTTTTTAAGCATACTTGTCGGAGCGATTATGAATAAAAAAATAATCTTACTTTTTACTGTAATATTACTGTCCTTTACAGGCATATCCTATGCTGTGGAGCCTTATTTAAATACACGAATTTTAGAAGCTGCATCAGTTGGTGATGTTAATGCTGTGAAAGATGCTTTATACAGCGGTGCAGATGTTGATGCAAGAGACAGGCTTGGAAATACTGCTCTTATATTAGCAGCAGACGGCGGTTCTCAGGCAGTTGTAAGGCTTCTTATTGCATATAAAGCATCAGTTAATGCAGTAAATAAGTTTGGTTATACTCCGCTTATGTCTGCCGTTACTAATTCTCACAGATATATTGCATCACTTCTTATAAAAGCAGGGGCAGACCCTAAACTTCCTAATAAATATGGAACAACTCCTGAAATGTATATAAAAGCACAAGGCTTTTTTACAATGAATGAATATATAAGCGATGAAAACCCTGCTATATCTACCCGTATTGATGACAGACCAGCAAGAAGGGGCACTATGGCAGCAATCCACAGCTCACCTTGGCGGGAAGAGTTTAATCAGCTTATTGCCCTTGGTAAAACAAATGAGGCGGCAGAACTTCTTATAGGTTATGCAAATGCAAAAAATCCAGAAGCATGCTATCTTTTAGGCTCGTTATTTTTATCAAAAGATAATATAGAACAGGGTATATTGTGGCTTAAAAAGGCAGCAGAACTGGGCGATTCTATGATGAAATATCGTGCTGCAAAAGCTATTATTGATAATGGTGCAGGGGTTGGTATGAAAGAAGCTGTTGCTATGCTTAAAGAAGCTGTGGCAGATGGTAATAATTTTGCAAAAACTGAGTATGCAAAAGCCCTGCTTTTTGGAAATGGAGTGCCAAAGGATAATGCTAATGCTTATGCTTTATTTAAAGATGCTTCTAGTTATGACTTACCAGAAGCTGTTTATTATACTGGTATGCTTGAATATCTAGGCAGAGGCACTGTGAAAGATGAAACGAAAGGAACTGCAAAAATCCAAATGGCAGCAGATATGGGGTTTTATGAGGCAGAGCAGTTTATTGATAAATTAAATGCACAAAAACATATTAGTGTATTGATTAATTCAAAAGTGGGCGACAGGGCTACTGTTAAAGCATATCTTATATCTATGGGAGCACCTATTAATATAGATAATCCAGAGTGTGATGTATATACAATAGGCAGTGCATGGAATAATGCTTATAAAATTTCAACTGTTAAAATGTGTTATCCCGGAGATGGCACTGTTAGTGCAGAGTTTATACTTGGAGAGGCAATAGATAATGTTGAGTTTTCATATTTAAAAAGTTTATATCCAACAGCAGTATTTAGTATGCCATCTATGTATAATGATATGCCAGTGAAAAGTAATAAGGGGGCTCTTAAATCACCTGAGGCTGGTTTTGCTGGTGATAATATGAGTTTATACAGCAATAGTGATTCTTTTAGTAAGGATAACAGCAGTATTAAGGATAATATGACTATGTATGATAATAAAAGTATGCAGAATAATGCAGGCGGTGGAAAAGTAGATTTTAGTAAACCTGTTACAATTGATAATAAAAGTCAAAAATAAGCTGTATGAAAAAATATATTTTTATTTTAATAATATTATTTATTCCATTTTATAGTTTTAGTGCAGATTTGGAAAGCACTGTTAGAGATGCTTTTGAACTTTATTCTGTTAATAACTTTGCTGAGGCTGCCCCAATGTTTGAGGAAGCATATTATATGGCAAAGAAAAATACACCAAAAGATATATCAAGCAGATTTCGCACATCACTATATGCAGGGCTTAGTTACAGAGGCATAAATGAGTATCAGCAGGCAGCAGCTTGGTTTGCTGTTAGTCTTGCACTTGCTGAAAAAGTAAATGATTTATATGATATTCCAACATTATTATCCTATATTGCAGAATCAGAAAGAATGGCTGGTAATGCAAAGAAAGCAGAAGTATATTATGAAAAAGCACTGCTTTATTCTGATTTAACTGATAAAGACAAGGCAGTATTATATTACGGTATGGCTGAAAGCAGACGGATAAATGAAAATTATTCCGGCTCAAAAGAAAGCTGTGATGAAGCATTAAAATATGCACAAAATCTAAAACTTTATAAAATACTTTCTTCCTGTGATATTATTTACGGAGAATATTACAGAGCTCATAAAGATTATGCCAAAGCTATGTATTATTTCACAAGGGCACATGATACATCTCGTGCCAAAAAATATACAGATATATTAGTGCCTGCATTAAATGGTATGGGGTTAACATCTGAGGCTCTTCACCGTTCTGATGCAGCAAGAGAATATTTTGAGCAGGCTTTTTTTGTGGCAGTAGAAAATGGAGCAGTAGATAATACAGATATAATTTATAAAAAGATTATCAACTATATGCCAGAAACAGGCAGTTTTAAATACCAAGGTGATAAAGCATTAGAGCTTGCATCACTGGAATTTTTAGATGATGAAACATCGCTGCTTTTATACAGCCTTTCTGCACTTTATTATAGAACAGGCGGAGTATATAAAGAACTGTATCCTGCTGCTGAATCTGGTTATAATTTAGCTGTAACACTTGCTGATAATAGTCTGGCGGCAGAATTTTTATATGATATGGCTTTATCGTTGTTAAAATCAGAAGAATATGAAGAATGTGCTGCAAGAAGTGAAGAAGCAGTATCAAGATTAAAATCTACTGATAAAAAATATCTGCTTAAAGATGCTTATTTAGTTCAATCAGAATGTTTATATAATTTAGGCAATTATCAGCAGGCTTATGAAGCAGCAGAAAATGCACTAAGCAGTGCTAAAAGTTCAGAACATGAAAAAATAAACTCCTTAATTAATAAAATTAGAGAAAAACTTAATAAAGATGGTTTTGTAGAATAAATTATTATTGCAAATATGCAATAATAATATTGCATATTATTGAAAAATAAAATTAATTATACAGTTTTAAAAAAATAAGGGAAAATATTTTATTTATAAATATCTTCCCTTTTAGTGATTGTTATTTTATTAAATTAATAATTTCAGAAGGCATAAATAAAA